>JBKKAU010000971.1:0-16787 GCA_046714475.1 Thermoanaerobaculia bacterium | reverse complement strand
GTATACGGCCGGCAGCGGCATGCCGGAGCTGCGCGCGGCGATCGCCGAATCCTTCCGGAAACGCTACGGCGCCCCCTGGGCCGCGGCGCAGTCGGTCATCACCGTCGGCGGCAAGGCGGCGCTCTTCGAAGTGGCGCTCGCGCTGTTCGAGGAGGGGCAGGAGGTCGTCCTGCCAGATCCCTGTTGGGTCACCTTTCCGGAGCAGATCCAGTTCGCCGGCGCCCGCCCGGTTACGGTGCCGACCTCCCGGGAGGACGGTTTCCGCATCCACGCGGCGCCCCTCCTCGACGCGATCACCGACCGCACCCGCGCCATCCTCATCAACTCCCCCTCCAATCCGACGGGGGGGATCATCAGCGCCGGGGACCTGCGCGCGATCGTGAGCGCCGCCGCCGAGCGCGGCCTCCTGGTGATCTCCGACGAGACCTATGAGCGGTTCGTCTACGGCGGCGAGCACGCGAGCGCCGCGCCGCTGGCCGCCGAGTTCCCGGATACCGTCGTGCTGGTCGGCTCGTTTTCCAAGACATACGCCATGACCGGCTGGCGGGTCGGGTTCGTGCTGGGACCGGCGCCGGTCATCCAGGCGGTCGAGAAGATCCAGAGCCACGCCACCTCGAACCCCACCTCCTTCGCCATGGCCGGCGCCCTGGAGGCGTTGCTCCATGCCGAGGACGAGGTGGAGAAGATGATCGCCGAGTACCGGGTACGGCGCGACCTGCTGATCCCGAGGCTCAACCAGATCCCCGGGTTCCAGTGCCGCCCGCCCGACGGCGCCTTCTATGCCTTCCCGCACGTCGCCGCCTGCTACCGTCCGGACCGGAACGGGTCGATTGCTCTCGCCGAGTTCCTGCTGGAGGAGGCCCGGGTGGCGGTGGTGCCGGGAGCGGCTTTCGGCGCCGACGACCACATCCGCATCTCCTTCGCCTGTTCGCGGGCGGCTCTGGAGGAAGGGCTGGAGCGGATGGCCCGGGTGCTCGCGGACTGAAAGCTTTACGGGCGCGGCACAGACTTTGCGTGGCCCGCTATACTGCGGCTCGCCCTTGTGCGGCGCTCAGCCGCTGCGACCCCCTTTTTGGAGGAATGACATGAAGCGATCTCTCTTCGGATGCCTCTGGGCCGGCGCGGGCCTCTGCGCGGCCCTGTCGCTCGCCGTTCCGGTCTGGGCCGAGACCCAGGCCCCCGGTCAGAACACCCAGAATGCCCAGAAGGCGAATAAAGCGAAGCCCACGGCCGCGGAGGCCCAGAAGTTCATTGAGGATGCCGGCAAGCTCCTGCTCGAGCTGACGATCGAAGCCGGCCGGGCGCAGTGGGTGCAGGCCAACTTCATTACCTCCGACACCGAGATCCTGGCGGCCAAGCGCAACGAGGCGCTCCTCACCGAAGGCGTCCGGCTGGCGCAGGAAGCCGCCCGTTTCGACGGCGTCCAGCTGCCGGCGGACACCCGCCGTCAGGTCGACCTGCTCAAGCGCGGCCTCACGTTGGCGTCGCCGAGCGATCCGGCCAAGACGGCCGAGCTGACGCAGCTCGCGGCTTCGCTGGAGGCCCAGTACGGCTCCGGCAAGTACTGCCGCCCGAACGGCGAGTGCCTGGACATCCAGAAGGCGTCCGACATCATCGACAACGTCGAGCTCAACCATAGCCCTGAGGAGCTGCTCGAGATCTGGACCGGCTGGCACGCCATCGCGCCGCCGATGAAGGACGAGTACCAGCGCCTGGTCGAGATCGCCAACGAAGGCGCCCGGGAGCTCGGCTACAAGGACACCGGCACGCTCTGGCGCTCCAAGTACGACATGCCGGCCGACGCCTTCTCGGCCGAGCTCGACCGTCTCTGGGGCCAGGTCAAGCCTCTCTACGACTCCCTCCACTGCCACGTCCGGGCCGGGCTCAACAAAAAGTACGGCGACCAGGCGGTGCCGCTCGACAAGCCGCTCCCGGCTCACCTCCTGGGCAACATGTGGGCGCAGAGCTGGGCGAACATCTACCCCCTGGTGGCTCCGCCCCAGTCCGACCCCGGCTACAACCTGACCGAACGCCTCGCGGCCAAGAAGCTCACCGCCGAGGACATGGTGCGCTATGGCGAGACCTTCTTCACCTCACTCGGCTTCGAGAAGCTGCCCGAGACCTTCTGGGAGCGCTCCCTCATCACCCAGCCTCAGGACCGCAACGTGGTCTGCCATGCCAGCGCGTGGAACATCGACTACCAGGACGACCTGCGGATCAAGATGTGCACCGAGGTCAACGAAGAGGACTTCGAGACGATCCACCACGAGCTCGGGCATAATTTCTACCAGCGCGCCTACAACAAGCTGCCCTTCTTCTACCAGGACAGCGCCAACGACGGCTTCCACGAGGCGGTCGGCGACACCATCTCGCTGTCGATCACCCCGGACTACCTGAAGCAGATCGGCCTGATCGAGCAGGTCCCCGATCCGTCCAAGGACCTGGGCCTGCTGATGCAGAGCGCTCTGGACAAGATCGCCTTCCTGCCGTTCGGCCTCTTGATCGACCAGTGGCGGTGGAAGGTCTTCTCCGGCGAGATCACGCCGGCCACGTACAACAAGAGCTGGTGGGACCTGCGGCAGAAGTACCAGGGCGTCGTGGCGCCGGTGGCCCGCTCGGAGCAGGATTTCGATCCGGGCGCGAAGTATCACGTGCCGGGCAACACGCCCTACACGCGCTACTTCCTCGCGCACATCCTGCAGTTCCAGCTCCACCGCGGGCTGTGTGAGGCGGCCGGCAACAAGGGGCCGCTCCACCGCTGCTCGATCTACGGCAACAAGGCCGCCGGCGAGAAGCTCGCGGACCTGCTGGAGATGGGCGCGAGCCGGCCGTGGCCGGAGGCCCTGAAGGCCGCGACCGGCCAGTCGCAGATGGATGCGACGGCGATCCTCGACTACTACGCGCCGCTCAAGACCTGGCTCGACCAGCAGAACAAAGGACGGAAGTGCGGCTGGTAGACCACGCTCGCTGACCTGGACACGACGAGGGCCGGCCGGGCGGCCGGCCCTCGAACAGGCTCATGAAGAAGGTGGGCTGATGGATAGAGTCCAAGCCGCCCTTTCGCCACGATGATTCCCCGTCCTCTTCTCCGCTCGGGGATCGTCCTCATTGCCCTCACTGCCCTCGTCGGGCTGACGGGCTGCCGGACCGCGGGCGTCCCGCCGGGCTCCGCTCCAAGCCGGCAGACGCCGTTGCCGCTCCTCCAGAAGCTCGAGCCGGGCGTCGCCTGGCAGCCGGACACCCTGCTCCAGGCCGACTTCGACGGCGACGGCGTCGAGGACTACGCTCTCGGCGGGATCAAGGGAGAGAGCCTCTATGTCGTCGGCATCGTCCGCGGCCCTCTGGGTGACGGCAGGCGGGTCTGGACCCTGGAGTTCGCGACGGACGAAGGCGACCAGGCCTCGCTCTGCTCCCTACAGGCGGCGATGGCCCTGGAGGACCTCGACGAGTCGGTGATCGAGGAAAGCGGCGGCAAGCTCAAAACGAGCAAGGGCATCAACCTCCACGACGACCGCTGCGACGCCTTCCATATCTACTGGAGCCCTAAAGACCGGCGCTTCGACTGGTGGCGGCTCTAGCCCTTCTTCACATCGGCGTGTCGGCCGTCGGGCCGTAGATCGACGGCAAGGGCACGTCCCGGAGCCGCAGGTAGACCGAGAGCTGCCCGCGGTGGTGGATGATGTGGTTGAAGACGAATCCACGCAGGGCCGCCACGCGCGGCAGGGTGAAGATCGTCTCCTCGCCGTTCCTGAGGCTCCAGGGCACCATCAGCTCCTCGTCGGAGGCCTCGGCGAGCGCCGCGCGCATCTCGGCCACGTGTTCGTCGAAGCGCTGGAGGACTTGCGCGGTCGACTGGAACGAGGGCGTGACGGGGGCGTTGGGAGCCTTCGCGTTGAACTCGGTCTCACGGATCGTCGTGGTCCCCCAGAAAGGGAGCTGCGAGATGTGAAGGGCGAGGTCGCCCAGGCTGAACGACTTCGGGTGCGGCTTCCACGCCGCGTCCTCTTCGGGGATCCGCTCCAGCAGCCTGCGGGTCGTGGCCATCTCCTGATCGAGCTCCGGAAGCAACGCGTCTCTGATCGCCATGCAATATCTCCGTTTTATCGTGATTATCTACTGCGCCGGTTTCAGCGGTTGCGAAGGGCAGGTATCTTCATGCCGGAGGATGGTACACGATCACCCCGGCACCTCTTCGAAGAGCTTCCTCCAGAGGCCCGGGTCCTCCTCGTCGTGGACGTCCCAGACGCGGAAGCGCTCGGTGCCGGCCTGGGTGAAGAGATAGCCGGTGTAGCTGTCGTAAGGGCTATAGCAGTCGCCGCGATAGGCGAGCACCTCGCCTTCACAAAACGAATCGCGCGGGCCCGCGAAGTCGCGGCGCACCCGGTAGAGCGCCCCCGGAACGAACGGGCTGGGCCGCCAGGGCGCCGGGTGATGGCGTTTCACCTTCCCGGGAGCGGATGAGGGGAGCAGCCCCTGGATCCATGTCCAACCCCGGAAGGCGCTCGCGGCCCAACGGGAGGGCCAGAACCGGCGGGCGGTCATGGCGGGGATATTACCGGGTTCCCTGTGCTTGATTTGCGTTACTATTGAAATTGCTCGAGCACAAGGCCCACAGTGGGCTTCCACCACTTCCAACCAATGGATCCATTCGGTAAAAAGGAGCGAAAGATGTCCGCACTGAAATACCGGCTCATTGGTCTGGCCTTCATCCTTCTGAGCGTCTTTGCGCTGCCGGAGGTGAACGCCCAAGGGGCGAGCGAGACTGCCTGTCCACGACGGCAGTCCAACGAGATCTGCATCCAGGTGATCGCGTACGGCAGGAATCCGGGCAACGGCCGGTGCTGCGTGTTCCCGAACCCCTGCTCGGTACCCCCGGGCTGGGAGGTCTTCTTCACGCTCGAGGAGTGTGAGGCCGCGCCGTAGGGGCTGACCCTGGGAAGGGCCGGCAGGCTCGGGCGCCCATGCCGGCCCTTCTTCTCTCTCAGGCCATGACCGACAGCACCTGGAAGTAGGGTGCCGTGAGCCGCGGCTCGCCTTCCGGGGCCGCTTTCGCCCCCGTCTCGTTCGGCGGGAGCGGCTCGAAGTCATTCACCCGAGGTCTCTCCAAGGAAGTGCTCCAAGAACAGCCTGGCGAAAGGTGACTTCTCGACCTCCGCCTTGTCGAGCGGGTTCTCCCACCGGACACCCTCGCTGTTGGCGAGCAGGATCAGGGTCAGGCGCTTTTCCGGAACCTTGAGGTAGAGCGCGGAGTAGGCCTCGGGCCACCAGCCGGAGTGCCAGAGGAGGCGCCGGCCTTCGTGCTCCTGGACGTACCAGCCGATACCGTAAGGGAGAGTCGCGCCGGATCTCGAGACGGTCGGCCGGAGCATCGCCGTTTTGGAAGGGGAGGAGAGGAGGCGGCCCTGATCGAGCGCGATGTCGAACTTCGCGAGGTCCTGGACGGTCGAGATCACGCCGCCGGCCGCGCCGTCCCACTGCGGCGGCGGGTCTTCGGCGCGGACGATCCGGCCGTTCTCGTCGAGACGGTGCGGCTTCGCCAGGTCGGCCGCGATCTCCGCCGGCAGGGGGAGGGCACGGTGCCGGCGCGCGGAGCGGGTCATCCCGGCCGGGTTGAAGACGTGCTCGACGACCAGGGTGGAGAAGGGCTTCCCCGCGGCCTGCATCATGGGGCGGGACGACCACGAGAAAGCGACCGGGTTGTAGAAGAACGACTCGCCCGGCTTGCCGTTCGAGGTCATGGTCAGGAGGTGCCGCAGGGTCATCCGCTCGGTGCCGCAGCGGAAGTCGCGGAAGAAGATCGACTCCGTATCCTGAGTGTCCGCGCACCACTCGGCGAACTGCTGGGAGGCGGCCAGAGGGCGGTCGAGGTCGAGCTGGCCGAGCTCCACCAGCCGCATCGCGACCACGCCGGAGATCGTCTTGGCGACCGAAGCGATGTCGTAGGGCGTGTCCTCGGTGGCGGGCACCTGGGCCTCCAGGTCGGCGTAGCCGAACCCGCGCGCGAGGATCACCTTGCCGTCGCGGACGACGGCGGCGGAGAGGCCGGGGATTTTCTTCTCCTGCCGGAGGGCGTCGAGCTTCGCGGCGAACCTCTCGATGGAGTCGTCCAAGGCGGACGGCTCCTGAGAGCTGGCCGCGCCGGTGCCGTGATGAGCGCATCCGGCGAGCAGGGCGATGATGAGGAATGACAACGCAACCAAGGATCGTCGTCGGGCCTGGGGCATGTTCGGTACCTCCGAAACGGAAGGAGCTTATCGTAGGGCGCTCGCAGCGATAGACTCCGGCCGTTGAATTCCTTTGTGGAGGCCGCATGCCTGTACATCCCCCGTCCCGTGTCCGGTCCGTGCTCCTCGCCGCTCTGCTCCTGGCCCTGCCGGCCGTGGCGCAGACCGGTCCCACGCTGGAGCAGCTCCTTTCGGCTCCCTTTCCCTCCGACCTGACCGCGGCCCCGTCCGGCGGGCGGGTCGCCTGGGTGCTGAACGACCGCGGGGTGAGGAACCTCTGGGTCGCGGACCCGCCGGACTATCGCGGCCGGCCGGTGACCCGGTATACCCAGGACGATGGGCAGTCGATCAACAGTCTGGATTGGACGCCGGACGGCCGGACGATCGTCTATGTGCGCGGCGGCTCGGCCAACCGGCAAGGTGACGTCCCCAACCCCACCACCGATCCGGCCGGCGCCGAGCAGGCGGTCTGGCGCGTCGCGGCCGAAGGCGGCGAGCCGGTAAAGATCGGCGCCGGGAGCGCTCCGGCCGTCTCGCCCAAGGGGGACAGCCTGGTCTTCCGCCGCGGCGGCCAGATGTTCTGGGCGCCGCTCGACGGCTCCAAGGAGCCCGAACGCTGGACCCAGATTCGCGGCGGCGCCCAGTCGCTCGCCTGGTCGCCCGACGGCTCCAGACTCGCCCTGGTCAGCGACCGGGGGGACCACAGCTTCGTCGGTATCTACGATCTGGCTTCCAAGACGCTCCGGTTCCTTTCGCCCAGCCTGGACTCCGACGGCGGGCCGGTCTGGTCGCCGGACGGCTCGCGGCTCGCCTTCCTCCGCGTCCCCGCCCGGTCCAAGCCCACGCTGTTCCTCTCCAACCGCGCGGCCCATCCCTGGTCGATCCTGGTGGCGGATGCCGCGAGCGGCGAGACGAAGACGGTCTGGCAGGCCCGGCCGGGCCACGGCAGCGTCTTCCGCGAGATGGTCGCGGAGGATCAGATCCTGTGGAGCGACGGCGACCGGCTGGTCTTCCCCTGGGAGGGAGACGGCTGGCTCCATCTCTACTCCGTGCCCGCCCGGGGTGGCGAGGCGGTTCTGCTCACTCCCGGCGAGTTCGAGATCGAATCGGTCAGCCTGTCCCCGGACCGCCGCACCGTCCTCTTCAGCTCCAACCAGGGAGACATCGACCGGCGCCATCTCTGGCGGGTCGGGGTGGCGGGTGGACCTCCGACGGCCATCACCCAGGGACAGGGGATCGAATGGGCTCCCCGGATGACCAGCGACGGCCGGGCGCTCGCCTTTGTCCGCGCCGGCGCGCGCCGCCCCGCTCACGCCGCGATTCAGATCGGCGGCTCCGAAGCCCGCGAGCTCGCCCCGGGGACGATCCCCGCCAGCTTCCCCGAAAGCGCCCTGGTCGAGCCCGAGCAGGTGATCTTCACCGCCGCCGACGGCATGCGGATCCACGCCCAGCTCTTCCGGCCGCGCGACATCCCCTCGGGGGAGCGGCGCCCGGCAGTCCTCTTCCTCCACGGCGGCTCGCACCGCCAGATGCTGCTCGGCTGGCACTATGGCGGCTACTACAACAACGCCTACGCGATGAACCAGTACCTGGCGAGCCGCGGCTACCTGGTGCTGTCGGTGAACTTCCGGGCCGGGATCGGCTATGGCATGGAGTTCCGCGAGGCGCTCCGCCAGGGGGCGGGAGGCGCCAGCGAGTTCAACGACGTGCTCGGCGCCGGCCTCTACCTGCGCGGCCGGCCGGACGTAGACCCCCGGCGGATCGGCCTCTGGGGCGGCTCCTACGGCGGCTTCCTGACGGCGCTCGGCCTCGCCCGCGCCTCCGACCTGTTCGCCGCCGGGGTGGACGTTCACGGCGTCCACGACTGGAACGAGGGGATCCGGACCTTCATCCCGACCTACGACCCGAGCCCGGAGGAGGAGCGTCTCGCCTGGGAGTCTTCGCCGGTCTCGACCCTCGACACCTGGCGCTCGCCCGTGTTGCTGATCCACGGCGACGACGACCGGAACGTCGCCTTCAGCCAGTCGGTCGAGCTCGCCGAAGCCCTGCGCGAGCGGGGCGTCGAGGTCGAGAGCCTGGTCTTCCCGGACGAGGTGCACTCGTTCCTGCGCTGGTCCAGCTGGCTCGACGCCTACAAGGCCACCGCCGACTTCTTCGACCGCAAGCTGCGGGACAGAAAATCACGACCTTGAAGAGGGGGTGACGCGATGGAGCAGCTTCTCTGGGTTCTGGGTGTCCTGCTCGTGGTGGCCGGGATCGCGGGGACGGTGCTCCCCGCGCTGCCCGGCGCGCCGCTGGTCTTCCTCGGGCTCCTGCTCGCCGCCTGGGCCGACGGCTTTCAGAAGGTGGGCTGGTTCCCGCTGGTGCTGCTCGGCCTGCTGACCCTGGCCTCTTTCGTCGTCGACCTGCTCGCCACGAGCTTGGGCGCCAAGCGGGTGGGGGCGAGCTGGATGGCCATGGTGGGCGCGGTGATCGGCATGGTCGTCGGCCTGTTCTTCAGCCTCCCCGGGCTGCTGCTCGGACCCTTCGTCGGCGCGGTGCTCGGGGAGTACCTGGCGCGCCGCAACTGGGAGCAGGCGCGCCGGGCGGGGATCGGCACCTGGCTGGGGCTCGTCTTCGGCACCGCGGCCAAGCTGGCCCTGGCCTTCACGATGCTCGGGGTCTTCGTCACCGCCTACTTCCTATAGCAGGCTCTGCTGCGCCTCCACTGGCGCCTCGTGATCGATCAGCGGCTCGATGCAGTCCGGCGCGTCGTGGGCCGGGCTGTTGACCGACTTGCTGACGCGGACGGTCTCGAGCAGATCGACCGGCGCCGGCGCCAGCAGCTCCTGGAGCCGCGCGGCGTCCTCGATCCCCGGGTTCAGCCAGAGGTCGAAGGCCTCGCGGCCGAGGATCACCGGCATGCGGTCGTGGAGCTCCCGGATCGTCTCGTTGGCGCTGGTCGTGAGGATGGTGAACGTCTCGAGCGGCGTGCCTTCGGGGCTCTTCCAGCTCGACCAGAGGCCGGCGAAGGCGAAGGGCTGCCGGTCGCGCCGGCGGATGAGGTAAGGCTGTTTGGCCTTGCCCTCCTTCTTCCATTCATAGAAGCCGTCGGTCGCCACGAGGCACCGCTTCTTCTTGAAGCTCGACCGGTAGGCCGGCTTCTCGGCGACGCTCTCGGAGCGGGCGTTGATCATGCGGTTGCCGATCGCGGGATCGTCGGCCCAGTAGGGGACCAGCCCCCAGCGCAGGAGCCCGAGGCTCCGCGGCCCCCCGGGAGCCAGCCTCCGCACGACCGGCGCCTCCTGGGTGGGGGCGAGGTTATATCGAAGGGGGATCTGGGGGATCTCGACGAGATCGAACAGGGTGGCGACGGCTTCGCCGGAAGAGGTCAGGGTATAGCGTCCGCACATGGAGGAGATTCTACTCCGACGCAGAGGACCATGCCATAATGCGGCATGAAGGAGGAGGTATGGCAGCAAGCATCAAGACCGTAGGGAGCAGCGGTCAGATCTCTCTTGGCAAGCAGTATGCGGGGCGGCATGTGCTGGTGGACGAGCTGGAGCCGGGAGTCTGGATCGTAAAGGTTGGGGAGTTCATTCCCGAAAACGAGCGTTGGCTGCATACGCCCGAGGCCAAAGCCAAGCTCGACCGGGCCCTGGCAAGGGCGGAGGAGAGGCCTCTTCGAGAAACTAATCTCGATGAGCTTGAAGAGAGGGTCTTAGGTGAGCGGCTCCCCGCGCATACGTCTGGATCTCAATGAAAGTGAGTTTCAACAGGACCTCTTCGCCCTTCCAAAGGTGCAGCAGGCGAGCGTCCTGGGCACTCTCCGCAAGCTCTCCCACATGAGTTGGGAGCAGGTATATCAGGACTCCGGGTTGAACTGGGAAGCCATCCACTCACGGACCGGCTCACACGGCGAGCGCCTCTACTCGTTCCGCATCGGGAGAGGATTCCGAGCCGTCGCTCGCCGCGAAGGGGAATGGCTCCTGATCTTGTCCCTTCATCCGGACCATGATTCCGCGTACCGATAGGCACTGAAGAAATCTTGGGTCATGAATCGGCAAGAGCAAATCGAACGTCTCTGCAAGGAATTCGGCATCCTCGCCGTCTATCTGTTCGGCTCGCGGGCCGACGACGGGTTGCGGCTCTTGCGGGACGAAGCCGTAGCAAGGGACGGCTCGGACCTCGACGTGGGAATCGTTTTTCATGACTCCGCTTTCGACCCGGGGCTCCTGGCGACTCTCCAGGTGGAGATGGAGGGCATCTTCGAGCCTCTGCGGGTGGACCTCGTGCCACTGCAGCGGGTGGACGCGCTATTCCAGTTCAATGCGATCGACGGTCACCGGGTTGCAGTCGGAGATGCGGATCAGGCAGACCGTTATGAGCTCGTCGTCATGAGCCGCGCGGCGGAGTTGCTCCCGATCCAGAGGCAGATCGAGCTGGAGCGGTTTGGAGTGAGCACGACATGACTCGCGGCAGCTTGAGTCTGAAGATCGTCGGCGACAGACTGGACCTGATCGCGGACTGCCTGGATGGGTTGAGGAAGCTTCCCGCTTCCTCTCTGGAGGAGTTTTCCTCCGATCACCGAAACCCGGCGGCGGCAGAGTCCCTGCTGCGGCGTGCGGTTCAAGCGGTCTTCGACCTGTTGCGGCACATGACGTCAAAGACGCATGGACGTGGGTTGCTCGAATACAAAGAGCTGGCGCGTATCGCAAGGGAGAAGGGCTTCATTCAAGACCCTGAGCTGCTCCGAGTCCTGGACCAGCTTGCAGGCTTTCGAAATCGCCTCACCCATTTCTACGATGAGGTCACGCCGGAAGAGCTCTATGGGATTCTCCGGAACGACCTCGTGGATCTCGAGCGCATCGCCGAAGAGCTCCGCCGCGCGGCAGCCGATCTGGCCGGTGGCGGCGCTACCGCGCCCAAGCCGTAAGGCCGCCGTCCACGATCATCGAGTGCCCCGTCACGTAGGACGCCGCGTCCGAGCAGAGCCAGAGCACGGCTTGTGCCGCCTCCTCCGGCCGGCCGATCCGGTACAGCGGCACCAGCTGCGAGATCTGCTCCTCGACCGCTTTGGCCTGGACGGGGTCGCCGCCGCCGGCGCGCCGTGGCCCGCCCGATCCCCGAGCTGCCTCCTGTAATCAGGACGACCTTGCCTTCCCTCTGGATCATCTGTATACCCCGCCCGCTCCGGCGCGGCCTCCTCATCTCCAGCCGCGCCAGTCATTTAGCCCCCCTATTGTACAGCCTGCCGGGGGGCCGGCACGGGTCCTGCAAGTACCTAAGGTTGTTACGAGTGGAAGACTCTTCTAGGAGATACCAACATGAAAATCATCCGACTGACCAGCCTTTCGACAGTGCTCATCGCCGCGGCCCTGCTCACCGGTTGCGGCTCGATGGGCGTCGGCGACATCCTGGGTGGCGGCAGCGATACGGGTACATACGATCCGTACAACAGCGCCAGCGATGTACAGGGTACGGTGGAGCGTGTGGATACCCGCAACCGCCTCATCGTCGTGGACAGCGACACCGAATATCGCTCCAACCTGCGCAACGGCGACAACAGGTACGGGAACGAGGTCGTCCTCTACTACGACGAGCGTACGAGCGTGGCCTATGGGGGCCAGACCTACAATCCCGCCGACCTGGAGGTGGGCGACCGCATCCGGGCCGACGTCGAGCAGACCGGGGACCGCCTGATGGCGGAGCAGATCGAGGTGCTCCGTGACGCCAGCACGGGCAGCAGCAGCGCTGGCACCAACACCGGCGGCATCGGGGGCGACCTGCGCAGCGACGAGCTGCGGGGTACGGTCCGTTACCTCGACACCCGCAACCGGACCCTGGAGGTCGAGCCTTCGCGGTACAGCTCCAATTTTTCCACCGGGCGGTCCACCGGCCAGTCCAACAACAACGTCCTGGTGTATTACGACGCCGAGACGATCGTCGAGTTCGAGGGGCAACGCTACAGCCCGGAGAACCTCGAGAGAGGGGACGTGGTGGAGGTCGAGGTGCGTGAGCTCGGCGGGCGTCTGGTGGCCGAAGAGATCCTGGTGGTCGGCGACGGCCGGACCGGACGTTAAGAGCGCCTATCAAAACCTCTTGAGAGAAAAGCCCCGAAGGGACGGCAGCCGGAAGCTCGGGCTGCCTCCCCCTCCGGGGCTCTTTCCATTTCCGCGTCAGGCGGAGACTCGCAACTCCCTCACCCCTGCTTTTCCGCCTCGGATTTCAGCGACGCCATGTCGATGACGAAGCGGTACTTCACATCGCCCTTGACCATGCGCTCATAGGCCTCGTTGATCCGCTGGATGGGGATGATCTCGACGTCCGAGGTGATGCCGTGCTTGGCGCAGAAGTCCAGCATCTCCTGCGTCTCCTCGATGCCGCCGATCAGCGAGCCGGTCAGGCTGCGCCGGCCCATGATCAGGTTGAAGACGTTGGGGGAAGGGTGCGGCTCGCCCGGCGCGCCGACCAGGGTCATCACGCCGTCCCGCCTCAGGAGCACGAGAAAGGCGTCCAGATCGTGCGGCGCGGCGACGGTGTTGAGGATGAAGTGGAAGCTGCCCGCGTGTTTCCCCATCTCCCCGGCGTTCCTGGAGATCACGACCTCGTCGGCCCCGAGACGGCGCGCGTCCTCCGCCTTGTCCGGCGAAGTCGTGAATAGCACCACGTGCGCGCCCAGGGCGTGAGCGAGCTTGACCGCCATGTGGCCGAGCCCGCCCAGCCCCACCACGCCGACCTTGTGTCCCTTTCCTACCTTCCAGTGATGGAGCGGCGACCAGGTCGTGATGCCGGCGCAGAGGAGCGGGGCCGCGGCCGCCGGGTCCAGCTTGTCGGAGAGGCGCAGGACGAAATGCTTGTCCACGACGATCTTGTCCGAGTAGCCGCCGTAGGTTGGACGGCCGGTCTCCTTCTCGACCCCGCCGTAGGTGCCGGCGAAACCGTTCTCGCAATACTGCTCGAGGCCCTCGGCGCAGCTGGAGCAACGCCGGCACGAGTCCACCATGCAGCCGACCGCGGCGAGGTCGCCCTCCTTGAGCTTCGAGACCTCCCCGCCGGTCTTGACCACCCGGCCGACGATCTCGTGCCCCGGCACGAGCGGGTAGACCGTCCCGGGCCACTCGCTGCGGACGGTATGGAGGTCGGAGTGGCAGACGCCGCAATAGAGGATCTCGATCTGTAGGTCCCGCGGCCCCGGCTCGCGCCGCTCGAAGCCGAAGGGAGCGAGCGGAGTCGTGGCGGACTGGGCGGCATATCCTTGAGTTTTGATCATGAGAAGCGTTTTCCTTTCGAGGGCGGGATTGTTCGCCCGACAGTCGCCTGCCAGACAGGTGCCAACCGGCAGATCGCTTGCCCCAGGTTGCCCTGGTGCCGGGCGCCTCGTAGAGTAGCAGCGTGACCCCGCCCGTCTATCGCTACCGCGAAGCCGTGCTGCAGGAGCTGGAGCGTTTTGGCATCCGGCCCGGGCCGGCCACCCCGCCGGCCCGGGTGCGCGCCTTCCTCAACGACCTCTATACCTTCGAGCTGCGCGAGATCAAGCTCAGCCGCCGCGAGGCGGAGCGCTTCTTCGGTCCTCAGCCGCGCGACCCGTACGTGGCCAGGGCGCAGGCCGTGAAGCGGAAATACCCGCTGCTCTCCCTGCCCGTCGGCGTCTGGGCGGAGGAGGGCTGACGGCTCCGGGGCTCGAGCCGTCTTGAGCTACTCTGCCCGCGCCACAAAGGGTTTCAGAGCAGGCGGAGCGGTTCGCCGGCGGCCGCGACCTCATAGAGGCCGATCCGGTCGGCGATGTCGTCGGCCAGATGGCGGAAGACGGCGGCGACCGGGGGGCGCTTCGCGCGGTCGAGGAAGGCCACCGGCACGCCCGCCTCGCTCGCCTCGAGGAACGCCGTGTCGCGCGGCACCGTGGTCTCCAGGACGAGCCCCTGCGCGAACGACGCCCAGGCGCCTTGGACGACACCGATCGACGCTCCGCTGCGGAACTGCACGCAATTGAGGATGATCCCGGCGAGCACGGTGGGGCTGCGGCGCCCATCCTGTACCTCCAGGCTCTGAATGAGCTGCGGCACGACGCGCAACGCGAGCGGCTCGGCTTCGAGGATGGCAAAGGCATGCGTGCAGGCCCCGAGCACCCCGCTGGCGATCCCATAGAGACCCGCGGGGAGATCGACGATAACCAGCCGGTTCGAGTCGGACAGAGGCTCGAGGAGCGCTCCCCAGACCTCCGGGTCGGTGAGCCGCTGGAGGTTCTGCAGCGCTTCCTGCGGACCCAACTCGCCCGCCGGGAGGATTTCGAGCGTGGGGACCCTGGTGGGCAGGATCACCTCGCGCGGTTGCTTGCGGCCGAGGAGCACGTCATAGGCGCCGGATGCGCTGCGGGCTTCCTCCCCGGCCAGGGAGTGCCCGATGCCACCGAGCGGATCGGCGTCGACGAGGAGCACCCGCTGGCCCGCCTCGGCGAAGGCCAGGGCGGAGTTCAGGGCCAGGGTGGTCTTCCCGACGCCGCCCTTGGCGCTCGCGAAGGCCACGATCCGGCCCCGTGTCTCCTCGGCCCCGGGACGAGGGATCGGCGGCCTCGCGGCCGTCGCGGTGCTCGCCGGCGGCGGGCTCACGTCCTTGGGGCTTGCATCCGGCGCCGGGCTGAGCGTCTCGGCAGCCTGCAGCATCAGCTCCGCGATCGAGCCGAGCGGCGTCGGATACGAGGCGGGGTTCTTGGGCTGGCGGTAGACGGAGAAGGAGGTGGACATCGTACCGGAGAGGAGGGCAAAGAGCGCCTCGCGGCCGGAGAGGTCTCCGGCGTCGGCACCGACGACGAAACCGCTCTTGATCCAGATCGAACCCAGGACGCGGCCCTCCTCGGCCTCGCACTGGACACAGAAGTACTGCCGGCTGACGCCGACGACCTGGAGCAGGTCCTCGAGCCGCGCGAACTGCCGATCGCACTTGAGCACTGGGATGAGATCGATCATGGGCCTCCCCTTCGCTAGGTTCCGATTGCGTCCCCGGACGAGCTGACGAACTGCGCCGTGCTCGCGATCCTCATCGTGGTGGACAGCATCCCGTAGATCTGGATCCACGCCTCCTTGGTAATGCCCTCGAAGACTTGACCGAGGCCTTGCTCCAGAGTCCAGACCAGGGCCTCGCCCACCGGCCCGTAATGCTCGTCCTCGACCTTGTAGATATGGCGATGCCGGCGGCCGAGCGCGAGGACGACGAGAAACAGGTCGTCCTCGGGGTCGATCTCCTGCTCCCACTCTTCGACCGGCCAGTCGATGGATTTGACGGTGAACACGAGCATGGCGAGGAGCTTTCTCTTCTGCGCCGCCATGTCGGAAGGAAAGAGGCTGCGCAGATCCGGGCGCAGCTCGAACAGCCGGCGATAGAAGAGATCGCTGACCGTCTCACCCAGAGGCGCCAGGAGGCGCCAGCTCCGTCGGATCGCTTGCTTGTGTTCCTCGGTCAGCACGAGTCCTCCGGATGCATCGTGATATGGCCACGGCAACGGTCTACAGCGGCCGCCCGCGCACGCCCAGGGCTGGCCCCACCGGGGCGATCCCCTGCTTCAACTGAACTGCGAGTTACATCGCCGATTGTACACCGCTGATTTCTTCGCGCCAAGGTCAAAAAACGCAGAGATCCTTACAAATACACGCAAGGCTAGTGCAGGCAGTAAAGCTGAAATGTAAGGATGAAGATCAAAGGATAATTCTACGTCACCGCGGTCGCCGCCTCCCAACGTAGAGACGGCCCGTGGGGCGTCTCCTCATGCGTATACAAGGGTATGAGGAACACGAAACCCGCCAGGGATCTTGACAAAGCTCCGTGCCTATGCAAAATCATGTGCAACATAAGTCCAGCAGCGACGGAGGCGCGTTCCGGCCCCGTCCGGTCGGTCTCAGCCTTCGGCCCGCCGTAGTCCCCTGCTCCAGCCAGGGAGGGCCGGCCGGGGATCTCCGAGGAGAGATGAGTTTCCGGCGCCACCTTCGGCGCCGGATTATTCGAGCCCGCGGGGCTCAGAGGAGAGTAGGAGTATGGTCAAGGAGACGACGTACACGGGCAAGTTGGGGAGCTGGCAGCGGCTGCTCACGACGCTGTTGGCGAACCTCGAGGTCCTCGCTCACATGGAGGTGCCGCGGGCCAGGCTCGAGGGCTTTCTGGCGCGGGGCCTGGAGATCGCCAAGCAGCAGGCCGCCCTCGCGGCCAGCAAGCAGGAGCTTTCCAAGGAGCTCCAGGGGATCATCGTGGATGGGGAGCGGACGGCGACCGTGTTGCGCGTGCTGCTCAAGGAGCACTACGGCCCCCGGTCGGAGAGGCTGTCCGAGTTCGGCATCCAGCCGTTCCGCGGCCGGAACCGGAAGGAGAAGCCGCTTCCGCCTCCCGAAGACGTCCAGCCCGAGAGCTAGTCACCCGCAGTTCCCGTTCCATTGGATTCCTTCGAGGGGGGCTTGAACGCCTCCCTCTTTTTTGGTGCGCCCGGCATGGGCATCGACTTGGAGGTGTAAGTCCTCCCGGAACTTGGTCACAGGGACCGAAGCGACCCGCAAGGTGGCGACCGTGAGGGGACCGCTGAAGGAAGCGGCTAGCGAA
>JBKKAU010000970.1:0-26213 GCA_046714475.1 Thermoanaerobaculia bacterium | reverse complement strand
CGGCAGCTGCGGCTGGGCCTGGACCGGCGTCGCGGCCGGCGGCGCGGCGATCGGCGGCGGCTGGCGCACGGCCGGGTCCTTCTGCCGCTTCTCGTTGTAGTAGGCAAAGAGCGCCACCAGGCCGAGCAGCAGCAGGCCGGCCAGGATGAAGAAGAAGTAGAAAGCCCAGCCCCGGCCCTTCTGGGCCGAACGGCCCCGCCGCGCCACCTTGCCGATCAGGGTCGTCTCCAGCTCCTCGGGCTCGTCGGGCGTCTGCACCGAGATCCAGTGGTTGACCACCTCGTCCGGGTTGAGCCCCACGTAGCGGGCGTACTCGCGCAGGAAGCCCTTGGCGAAGAGCGGCGCCGGCAGGAGGTCGAACCGGTCGTCCTCCATCGCCTCCAGGTAGCGGAAGCTGATCTTGGTGCGGTCGGCGATCTCGCGCAGGCCGATGCCGCGGACCTCGCGCTGCCGCCGCAGCCAGGTCCCGAACGAGGCTGCGCCCCCCGACTGCCCCTCGGCATCCTTTTCCCAAGGGGGCGTACGGGCGCGCTGCCCGGCGCCGCCGTCTTCCTGAGAATGCACCTCCCCCTCAGAGGGGGTGGACTCGTTACGACGGGGCGGGACTCGCTGTCGTTTGGACACGTCTTTCGGCACGCGGTACATAACTTTATGCGCGGCTCAGCCCTGGGTCAAATCCGGAGCCGGTCGATTCATCTTATCTCTCCCAGCAAGAGTCGCGCCCGGTGCCGCACCGCCTCGGCCAGACGTGGGTCCGAGCCCACGGCGCGGAGGTCGTCCTTGCGCAACGTGGGGAGGATCCGCAGCACGGTGTCGACCGGCGTGCGCGGGTTCCGGCAGAGCAGCGACCGCAGCTCCTGGCGCAGCCCCCAGCGGCGGTCGGCGGCGATCAGGGCGAGAACCGGCGGCGAGGTCCGCTCGCTGTGCACCAGCGGCGCCAGGACCCCTTCGGTCAGCCGCGGGTTGTCGAGCAGCGCGCCGATCACCCGCGGGCTCGGGTCCTGCCGCAGGTGGGTGAGCAGACCCGCGCTGGCGCGGCGGGCGATCGTCACCTTCTCCCCGACCGCCAACTGGGGCAGCCGGGCCGCCAGCTGGAGGTCGGCGGCGCGCCGCACCGTCGGCCGCAGCCGGTTGTCGCCCCCCGCGGCCATCAGGTCGCGCCAGAAGAGCCCGGGGACGAAACGCATCGCCAGCACCTCCGGCACGCGGGGGTGGAGGGCGATGTCCCGCCGCACCTCGTAGAACGCGATGAGCCGCGGCTGCGAGGCGAGCAGCGCCACCCCCTCGGCTGTAAGATACGGGTTACGCAGCGTCTGGCGCGCCTCCGGCGCCTCCAGACGGCCGGCGTGCTCCGCCAGCAACGCCGCCAGCTCCTCGGGGCCGGCGTCCCGCAACCGCTCCCCGAATCCCTCGGAAAAATCCGGCGACGGCGGAGGCTGAGGAGGCACGAAGCCCGGATCGGCGGCGTCCGACATGCGGTCTAGCTTACAGAATCTGGTATCTTCCTTCTCCGCTATGGCGATATCCCGAACGACACAGCAACATTTGGAAAAGGGCGACTTCGAGGCCCTCGAAAACGACTGGCTGGCCCGCCTCGAGCAGAGCCCCGACGACCTCGACTACTTCGTGGGCGTGGCTCGCGCCCTGGGCGGCAACGGCCAGGAGGGCCGCGCCCGCACCCTGCTCGAGATGCTGGACGACCAGCTCAAGGAGGGGCGTTGGGCGACCCGCCTCAAGCTCCTCCACCGCGCCGGCAACCTCATGCTCCAGCCCGAGAAGCTCCACCGCGCCGTCGTCAACACCCTGGAAAAGATCTACGGCGGACGCGCCCTGTTCAAGCCGTTGAGCGAGGCGGTCGGCCTGCACCGCGCGCCGGGCGACCTCCCCAAGACCTGGGAAAAGGTCGAGCGCCTGGAAGGGCTGCTCGCCTTCGACATCGGCACGGTGGTCTCCATGGACGGCAAAGGGGTGGGCCGCATCGCCGACGCCAACCTGGGGCTCGAGAGCTTCAAGGTGGACTTCGAGAAGCACAAGGGGCTCACGGTCGGCTTCAAGGCGGCCGCCAAGCTGCTGCGCCCGTTGGCCACCCAGCACGTGCTGCGCCGCAAGCTGGAAGAGCCCGACACCCTGAAGGCGCTGGTGACCAGGAACCCGTCGGAGCTGCTGCGGATCGTGCTGCAGAGCTACGACCGGACGCTCACCGCGGGGGACATCCGCGAGATCCTCGCCGGCATCGTCACCGAGGCGCAATGGACCTCCTGGTGGGGGGCGGCCCGCAAGAACCCGCAGGTCGTGGCGGGCGGCGCCGGACGGCAGACCTACGGCTGGGCCGAGAGCGCCGGGGACGCCCACACGGCGGTCTGGAAGACGTTCAACAAGGCCGAGCCGCGCAAGAAGATGGACCTGATGCGCCGCGAAGGCGCGCGCGACCCGGAGCTGCGCGCCCGCATGGCGGAGAAGCTGGTCGAGGCGGCGGAGGCGGCGCTGGACACGGACCCCGGCTTCGCCTTCGAGCTCTGGTTCGCCCTGGAGAGGAGCGGCGGCGCCCCCAAGGACGTCGACTGGAGCCCCGACGAACTGCTGGCCGGCAAGGCCGGCAAGGAGCTCACCCGGCTCTTCACCGGCATCGAGGACCGGCAGCTGCGCGAGCGCGCCTACGCCATGGTGCGCGAGCGCCGCGACGACTGGCCGGCGATCTACCGCGACGCGCTCGGCCGCGAGACCGACCCGCGCGCCTTGGACATCCTGGCCGACGGCCTCGCCCAAGGGGGGCCGCGCGAGCTCGAGCGCTTCATCGACAGCCTGCTCGCCCAGCCGCACCGCAACCCGGCGGCCTTCACCTGGCTCGCCGAGCGGGCGGCGGCCGACGAGACGCTGCGCGCCCGCAGCCCCTTGCGGATGCTGCAACAGATCCTGGGCAGCATGTCGCGCGACGAGTTCGCGCCGTACCGGCTGCGGCTGATCGCGCTCGCCGAATCAGGGAACACCCTGCCGCGGCTCCTCACCCACCTGTCCGAGGACCAGGCGCCGCAGGCCGAGGACGCGGTGCACCGCGCCTCGAACCTCGAGCCCTACCAGCGCGAGCAGCTGGTCAACGCCCTGCAGCTCCGTTTTCAGGCGCTGCGCAAGGAAAACGAGGAGACCGCCTTCTACGCCACGTCCGAGTCGATCGACGCCAAGCGCATCGAGCTGCATCAGATCATGTCGGTCGACATCCCGGCCAACCGCAAGGCGATCGAAGAGGCGCGCGCCATGGGCGACCTGCGCGAGAACTTCGAGTACAAGTCGGCCCGCCAGCGCCACGAGTACCTGAACGCCCGCGCCGCGTCGCTGAACGCCGAGCTGCAGCGGGTCCGGCCGCTGGACACCGCCGGCATGGAGACCTCCGAAGTCCGCATCGGCACCCGCGTCCGCCTGACCGGCCCCGGCGGCGAGCGTTCGATGACCATCCTCGGCCCCTGGGAGAGCAAGCCGGAGGAGGACATCATCTCCTACGAGTCGGACCTGGCGAAGGAGCTGCTGGGCAAGCCGATCGGAGGGAGCGTCACCATGGGCGGCGAGAGCTGGTCGGTGGCCGAGATCCAGCCCTACCGGTAAATCTTCTGTTCATTGCTGGAGGATGCTGCTAGCAGCGATGCTAGCGGTTCAGGATCGGCAGGTACGCCCGCCAGACACCGACCTCCTGCGTGTGCCGCTTTGCCATGACGCGCGCGATCTGCGCGATGTGGTTGAGGTCGTGAACGGCCCAGGTCGCCAGAAGTTGCCGCAGAGTGACCGGACCGAGCTCGGGATGGCGGCCCGGCAGCGCCAGCTGAGCCTCGGTGAGCCGCCAGTTCCTGACAGTCTCGAGATTGGCCTGGCGAAGCTCCGCGAACCTGTCGAGGAGATCGTCCAGCGACCAGCCGGCAAAGCGAGAGAACTGGGCGAAGCGGTCGAATGGCTCGAACGGCCGGCCCTCGCCGTGCTCCAGGATGAGCAGGGCGCGAGGAACCCAGTCGGTCTCTTCGCCGTGGATGAGATGGCCCACCACGTCGAACGCGCTCCAGGTGTCAGGGCCTTCGTTGACGTCGTGCCATGAAGCGCTCGTGCCGCGGAGGAGGGCGCCGACCACGGTAGGAGTGCGCCTCAGAAGGTCGAGTGTCTCAGGAAGGTCGAAACTCACCGTAGTCCTCGCCAGAACGTAGGACCAAGATGGAACGGAACATCGAGCGACACCAGTTATGACCTCATCTTTCTGGGCACCGCTCGCCGGCGGTATCCTCGGCCGTGGCGACGAATACGATCCTGCTGTCGAGAGCGGGTCGACCTGAGGGAAATACTACTGCTGCCAGCTGAGCGATGCCAGCCAGGACCTGGCCACCGATCCCGCCCGTGCCCACCTGCTGCGCTCCTGGGGAATGTGGCCCCGCCTCGAGCGGCGCATCCTCGAAGGCGATCCCGGGCTCGCGCTTTGAAACGCTCCGGCCCGGCGCGCTAAAGCTCTCCGCTCATCCCCGGTCACGCTCCGGAGCCGGCCGGCACCCATTAGGGTGAGTGATCGCTTTCCATCGTATGTATACAACCTCAGGCATCTGAACCAGGAGGAAACGTATGAAGACGCACGGTGTCCGTCTCGCCCTCGCCCTCGTCCTCGCGGCCTGCGCCCTGGCTGCCCCGGTTCCCGCCCGTGCCATCTGTCCGGCGCAGTGGGCCTGCTATGACGGCTGCAGCCAGTCCGCTGCTGACTGCTATTCGTTCGGGGGTGGCGACGAGTGCGGTGAGCAGTTCGCGTACTGCTACTCCATTTGCGACTCGTTCACTTGCTGACGGCTGCGCAACGGGCGAAAGCTCCCCACCCAGGTCCTCCACTATGCTCAGGACGACCGGGTGGGGGGGCGGCGGCATTCCGGCGGGCAGTCTCATCAACGCCGTGAGGTTCCGGTGAGAGGCGCGAGCCACCAGCGGCCGTAGGCGACGAACGCTGCAAGGAGCCCCTCGGACATGATCATCACCGTTCCTCCTGGTTGAGTGGTTTTCGTGGAGCCGAGGCGTCTGGCCTCCTCTCGGTCTCTACCTACTCGTCGAACGGAGGGAGGCGAAATCGACACGGCGGGTCCCATCCGCTCGCTCCGGCGTAAGTTGACAGGCATTCCGAAGCGGACTTAGAGTCCGTCCAACAAAGAAGCAGGTCTATCCAATCCTCCCCGCTGGGACCTCGGCCTTTTTCGGGGCTGTCCAGGATAGATCTTGCACTATCTTGGAAACAGCCGTTCCTCAAGGGAGATCCGTCCAATGGCACGATTCACAGGCACCGCGGACAATGGTGACATCAACGTGGCTCTGGCGCTGGCGATTCAAGCGGCCAAGGAAGGGCTGGGGGCGGATCTCGTCCTCTGGACGCTGCTGGTGATCTCTGGCGCCAACGGTGGGGTCGTGGGGCAAAACGACACTACGGTGGAGATTGAGGCTTCGATTCCCTAGAGCGCCTCACCGCGACCCCCTGAAGGCCGTCTCCACCAGGGGACGGTCTTTCGTGCATTTGCATGACGCGATGGTTCCGAAACTGCATGGAATCCCTGCCGCCCAAGTCCTGCACCAACAATGTTGACGGAGGAGATTTCCATGAACGAGAGCGCGTCCCGGCCGCTGTCTACCTGCCTGCTCCCGATCCTCGCCCTGCTGGCGCTCCTGCTTCCCGTCTCCCTCCAGGCCCAGCCCTTCGACGGCTACCTGGAGCTCACGGGCAATGCCACGGCGGGCGTCGGCCACGGCTACGTCCAGGTCCCCCACAGCGCCGACCTCAATCCCACGACGGCGATCACCATCGAGCTGTGGGTGAACCTCCGCGAGGCCGGGGACTGCCGCAGCCTGGTCGGCAAGAATTACCGTCAGGCCTACTACGTCGGGATCTGCGGCACGACGCTGCGCTCCTATCTCAGGGGCGACGGGTCCTTGGGAGAGGGGGGCGAGGTTCCCACCCAGGTCTGGACCCATATCGCGGTCGTGTACAACGGCGCCAACCGCCTGCACTACATCAACGGCGTGCAAGTCGCCTCCTTCCTGCAAACCGGGACGCTGACGGAGAACACCGGACCACTGCGCATCGGCAGCGACGTCTCCCATGAGTTCACCCCCTGGGCCTGGATCGACGAGGTCCGCATCTGGAGCGTCGCCCGCACCGCCGCCCAGATCCAGAGCGGCATGCGCACCGCCATCACCTCTCCGATGACCGGGCTGGTGGCGGTCTGGTCGTTCAATGGCAACGCCCAGGACGTGGTCGGCGGCCACCACGGGACGACCGTCGGCACCGCCGCCTTCGGGCCGCCGCCCGTGCCCGCCGGCCCCTGGCTGAGCAGCGCCGAGGTCCCCGATTTCCGGTTCAAGGTCCGCCTGACCACGAGCGGCACGTCGCGCATGGGCACCCAGGTGGCCGACTGCATCGAGCAGACGGTCTGCGTCGCCGGCGTCTTCCCGGACCGCCCCGAGGTGCTGCTGCGGGTCATCGGGCCGCGCTCGAACGGCTATCTCTGGCCGATCGTGGTCCGCTTCACCAATGCCCAGGTGGAGGTGTGGGTGGAGCAGCTCAGCTCGGGCGAGCTCAAGTACTACCGGCTCGAGTTCGTCGGCCCCGAGAGCGGCGAGCTGCCCGGCGTCAACGACCGCTTCGGCTTCTTGCCGGAGCCGTAGAGCGCCTGTCAAAAACCTCGATGTAGGGGCGGGGCTTTGTCCCCGCCCGGGGAGGGGGTAAACCCCTCCCCTACATCACCAAAGCCAAGCTTTGTCAGAGACTCTAAGAAGCCGCGACCACAAACGAGTCTTTGACCGGCTTTATCCCGGCGCCGCTCACGGTGACCTCGTACACACTCGCGGTCAGAGCGCCGAAGCTCGCGGACAAGCGGCCCTCTGGGTCGGGGCGCAGCTCCTTCCGTGCGACCTCCATCGAGCTCGTCGAATCGATGACGGTAGCGTATAGAGCACCCGTCGTGCCCGAAGGCTCGGCCCGCACGACGACGTCTTCGTGATTCCAATAGACGTCCTCGACCCTCAGCGACACGGTTGCGGAAGGGACGGCCCGCTGGTAGCGACCCCAGTCGATGGTGCGTCCAGTGATGAAGCCCTTGAGCTGGGTCAGCACGGCCTCTGCGTTCTGAATGGACCCATGCTTGGTGCTGGTGAACATCTCCTTGTCGAGGTCCTGGTATTCGAGCGGCGTTGCGGAAACGCGCGGGACGGTGCCGTCTCCGCCGTGGTTTTCCCCGTTGTGCTCGGTCAGCATCGTCGTCTCGCCGTTGGCGACGCGGGCAAACTGGAAGGTGGCCTGGTCGATTCCGACGACCGGGTGCAGGCGGTAGCGATTCGCGCCGTATGCGGAATCCCGGAGGTGCGCGTCAACGGCGTCGCGGATTTCCTGGTGGAAGCACTGAGCGTCGGCAACGAGCGACGCGTCCACGTACGGCGGGTGGGCAACCTCCGAGAATCGCTTCAGCGGGCCGCCGTCGCCGACGTCGAGACAAGGGTAGGTAGGAAGAAGCTGGTAAATGGACGGCAGCGTCCTGGCCACGGCGCTGAGATCGATCAGGCCATGGGGGCCCTTCCGCAGGCCCAGGAGCAACGAGTCGACCGAATTGAGCGACCCGCGATAAGGCGTGCCGAACGTAATCAGCGCCCGCGTGTCTTTCCAGCCCTCGAGAACCTCAAGGAAGTAGCGCGCGATGAGCCCGCCCATCGAATGTGCCACGAGGATCAACTTTGCCTGAGGCTTCGCTGTTTCACGCCACCGGCCGAGCCACTCGTGGCACCGGCGCGCCAGCTCGTGGGCCGCAATGCGGTTGTCGAGGCGCCAGTCATAGGGGAAAATGAAGAAGTTACGGTCTGCTTCGACAGCAAAGTCCGCCTGGATTCGCTCCGCGACCTTCGTGTAACCGTCGATCTTCCAGAAACCCGGCAGGAATGTGAGATCGGGCAGTGCCGCGTCCGCCACATCGCCGGGCTCGGGCGCGAGATCGCGACAAAACGAGCTGCTGGTCAGGAGCGCCTTTGCGAGAACCGCCGGCGCAAGTCCCCATAGGACGCGATGGCCCCGTTTGAGCCGCGAGCCCGTGATTCCGGGGATGAGGACAACGGCGTCTGTCATGGGTGCTTTGGGCATGTTCATCTCCGGCGCGAGCTACCGGGCAGAGGAGGCGTAGCCGATCGTCCCATACGTGCACATCCAGGCCGCAAGCAGCAGCGCGACGTCATCCTCGTCCTGCCCGTCGAATGCATGGTCGCCGATCGCGATCTGGCTCTGGCCAAGCAGAGAGCGGTATGTCTGAGAGCCGGTACCGCTGTCGATCCACAGCAGGCGCGAGGCGTCCGGGTCCTGCGATCGAATCGACCAGATCTGAATCGCCTCGAACACATCCGCCAGCACCCGGGCATGCGCGGGCGGCCGGAGCCTCCGGATCACGTCGTCGACGATCTCGGTGGACACGGTGGAAACATACTCGAACAACGGAATTCCACGGCCTTGGAGCGCCCGTCGTGCGTGCTCGGGAAGCGCTTGCATCAGCTCGTGGGGCACGGCCAGCGACGCCGGATAGCCATGCAGGGCCTCGATGGCCAAGCCGAGATCGGAGGCCGAAATGTTTTCGAGCTCGATCGCCTGGCGATTGAAGCGCAAGAGGCCCGGCGCGAGCGTCAGCGAAGCAATGTAGCAGATCCACCCCGGCGCCTCCTTGCCAGCCTGCGGAACCGCGAGGGGGGCGGCGGCAAACGCAAGCCGCCCATCCTGCGGCAGCGAGACGGAGCGCGCGCGCTCCAACCATTCGCGGAACGTCGCCATGTTCTGCGCGCGCATCGCCTGATGAGAATGATCGAGCCCGTCGAATGCCTGCCTCTCGGGAAGATTGCGCAAGTTGATCTCGTGGTAGGTCACGTCCGGCCGCACCGCCGCGGCCACACCCGCCGCGGCCAGAATGCTGTGCCCTAGTGAGACGCGCCTGTCTTGAATCTGTTGGAGTGTGAGATCGGTCCATGGCACGACGGGGAACAGTTTCAGATCTCGAATGTAGCTCTGGACGATGCGATCGACCTCGCGACCGGCGTCGCCGAAACACTGTAGCCTCTCTTCATGCGAAGAAGCTCGCTGCAAAGCACCGGCAAAACGGACCACGCACTCATACAAAGCCGGCGCGAGGGGAGTCAGCAGGTTCGGACTTGCCTTCGCGGCGTTCTCGATCGCTACCAGGCGCTGGTCCGGATGGTTTGACGGATCGCGGAGATACTCACGAAGGGCGGTCTGCGACGGCGTTTGCGTGAAGCGATCGAAGATGTCCGTGTTGAGCGCCGCGCTGCAGAGCGCCGTTGCGACGGAGCCGCGGAGCGCTTCGGCGAAGGGAGGAAATGGAAAGTCCAGCGTCGCCATGATGACGTCGAGCGTCGCTAGTGCATGCGCGTACATTTCGGGCAGGTCCTGTCTCAGGCGAGCGGCGACATCGGGCTCGTAATGCAATTGGGCGTAGTCAAGCTCGAGCCGCGTTGCACCGGCTTCCTGGGTCAGCCACGACGTAGTCATCAGTTCCTGGACGGACGCGACAAGATCGTCGCAGACTGACGAGATGAGATGGGTGGGAACGTCCGAGTGAAGCTGCTCCAGAGCCCGTGCGATCAGCGCCAGCTCGGACAGGAAGGTGCCGTGAGCTGTGCTGGTCGTCAACGCCATGTGCATCTTCTCATGCACCGCTGTCATCGCCGGAGGGCGGGCCTGCGAGTGGAGCGTTGGCGTATAGCGAACGACCGGCACCTTCCCTGGCGAGTAGTAGCCGAGCTCCAGGCCGTGAGAGTGGAGCCACGCCACGGGTGCGGCAGGTGCGGCACGCGTAGCCGGTGCGTCGAGGCCGTGAACGGCGGTGAATCGGCCGTCGCGGCAGATGTCGTACAAAGATTTTGAACGCAGTTTCCCTTCCTCAGGAAACGGTATTCGCAGATCGACGGCGGACGCCAGTGCCATGCCGTAGGACATCGACGCGCCCGCTCCCACAGCCTGCCCGAGCGCAGCGCACACCGGGTCGTAAGGTAAATCGTGAGACGTCTTGTCGAGCGTGAAGATCGCACCGCCGACCATGCCTGAATCGAATGTCGAGTCGTCGTTCAACAGCACGAGTTGACTGGGTGCACCCTGTTTTCGAGGCGACTCGGCGACACCCGCGGCAGACGTCCGGTACGCGGTCATTTGCCAGTCGTACACCACGCGCTTCTCGTCGATGATCTGGCCGGAATTGCCGAGGTCGTTGTAGCCCACCACGACGAGTTGCGTGCCCGCCACAGGCAGCTGCAAGGTGAGTGGAAGCATCTGAAACAGACCGTCTGTCCCAGTTACCGCGGAAGGATCGAGCTGAAGCAGCGCGAAGTCCGTGTGCGGGTGGAAGAACGGCTCGGCTGTCACGAGGCGGCCCCAATGGAACCCTTGGGTCATGCCTTTGCCAAACACGCAGCCAATATGCGGTGCGTCGTTGTCGTGCGGCTGGCCTCCGCCGCCAGCCGTCGAGGCGCGCTGCATCGCCGTCGCCGCAACGACGCCAGGCGTCAACACCAGTCCGAAGCTTGAAATGACGAATCCGGCACCGATCGCCACGGCCCGGTCCCCGCAAATCGCCACGACTGGAACAACGGCAGTGTGCCACGGGTGATCCTGAGCGATCGGATAGCTCTGCCGCGCCGTTGCGCGGAGATTCTTGTTGTCGCCCATCTCGCCCTCCACGCCGATCATACCCTACCGGTTAAACGGCTGGTCGGTTGAAGACACGATGAGCTCCGCCACGCCGATATGCCTGAGCACCGACTGACTCCCTTACTCCAGAGCAAGGAGCTGATGTCAAGTCTCGCTATTATGAGCTGTGCGGCAGATGTCTCTTGGCGGCCTTTGCAATATGGCAATGTTCGACCTTGCCTCCCAGGGGCCGGGCCTTTCAGGAAGAGGATTGCGGCCCTCGTTCAGCAGATCGAGACCGAGGCGGAAGCAAGAGACAGGCGACCGGGATCGAGCCGGTCGGCCTCGTCGATCGAAAAGACGTTCCGTTGACCGTGTTGCTGACGGCGGCCAACGTTCATGACTCTCTTGAAGTTCAGGCGCGAAGCAGGTATAGTTGATAACGTTCTGCATGAAAGGGGGCAGGCGATGGAGATCAGAACGGGTTCCGTCTTCTTCCCGCCGCTTCGAGGAACAGGTCCACGGGAGACCCGAAGCTCGCCCTTTGTATTCCCACGAAACATACTCCGCGGTGTCGCTGCGCTGACGGGTTACTCCGTCGGATTCCAGGGCGATGACCACGAGTGGGGCAAGCTCGAGATCGAAACTCAGATCGAGATTGATCAAAATACCGCCACAGTGCGAATTGTCTATGGTCTGCGCGACTGGAGCGGATCCTGGGACGATGACTATCAAGGCGCGGTCAACTTCATCATCCTCGTGGAGCTGGAGAGCGGGACCCCACCTCCAGGCCGGCTTGACTTGGCGGTCACCGGCATGGAGATCACGCAGATCATCCAGTCCTTCCATAGCGCGGAGCACCTCGATGCGCCGAACGTACGTCCCGACAACGCGATCCGGCTGGTGGAGCGCAAGCCAACGGTCGTCCGTGTCTACCCGGCCTACAGCTCCGATCCAGCGATTCCCACGCCGGCAATGATCACTGGAGAGCTGGTCGCCACCTCAACGCTGGGAGGCGCGACCGTCACCCTTGCACCGAGCGCTCCCATCGCGCCGCGCGGCGCGAGTCTGGTCCAGCGCTCGCAGAACGACCACACACTGAACTTCAGGTTGCCCGAGGCGATCTGCGGCGGCGACGTGCGGCTGCGAGTCACCCTCTTCGATCCCGCCGATCCAGGCCGCCGGTCTCCGGCTTCCGAACGCGTGGCTCGCTTCATTGACCGCGTACCGCTGCGTGTGACGGCGGTGGCGATCCGGGCGACACGGCCGAATCCTCCCATCGAGGCGCCTGGATTCGCGGCGGTCGCCGGCGCATTGGCGTTCACCGAACAGATCTATCCGGTGGGTGAGGTGCTGCTCTCCGGCTATACCGTCGTTGAAAGCGACTCGGATCTGAGTACGCGGGACGGTGTGTGTTCCGTCCTCGATGTGTTGGAAGACATGCGCGGGGGCTCGAACGATATCTATTACGGGTTCCTTCCTGACGGCATTGGTTCAGAGGTTCGCGGCTGTGGCCAAAGCGGTCTTGGCACGGGCTTCGTCGGCTTCACCGACACCGTGGCTCATGAAATCGGCCACGCCTTCGGCCGTAATCACGTGCCGTGCGATTCAGCGATGCGTTGCGGCAGCCCGGAGAACACCGACAACTCGTATCCGCGATACGCCGGGTATAGCTCGGACAGCATCGGGGAGTACGGCTACGACGTCCTCATGGGCAGCGTGCTGGACCCGGCCACCAACTTCGACATCATGGGGTACTCACACATTTCAGGCAACCCGCGTTGGATCAGCCCCTATACCTATGAGGCATTGATGCAGAAATTCCCACCGTCGAGCGGAGTCGGCGGTGACGCCGGGGTCGGAGGCGGTGACGCGGAGCCGAGCGCTGGCCTTCGCGAGCGCCTCTTCCTGCGTCTGATGATCCATCGTGACCGCAAGGCCGAGCTCCATCCGTCCTTCCATTTCCCGGCGCCGGTACCGGAAGCAGCCGGTGATCCGACTCCGTTCACGGCCGTGTTCGTCGACGACGCCGGACGCGAGTTGGGCTGCGCCCGGTTGTTCGTCGAATGCCATTTCTGTGGTAAAGACTGCTGGCCCAAGCGCATCCGGCAATCGCTACCCCTTCCGGCGGGCACACGGCGTCTAATCGTGTACGAAGGCGAAAAGATCGTGCTCTCGGAGCCCTTCGCTCCACCCGACAAACCGGAGGTAACCGTCAGTCGGCGTGGCAACGACATTATGCTCCAGATCGCGGGCGAGGACGAAGACGTGTGGTTCCTGGTGCATTACCGTGATCGTCGCGGCGCATGGCGCGGTGTCGCCCCGCGAACCAACGAGCGCAAGATCGTGGTGCCCATCCACCTTCTGGCGGGTATCAACGGGCTGTCTCTACGTGTTCTGGCCACTCGGCGGCTGGGCACGAGCAGTGTTGATATCCCCGTCTCCGTGCCCGCGAGCACGGCGGGGGTGGAGATCGTGCAGATCGCCAGCCATCCGCACCGTCTGCGCGTGGCGGCCGTCGTCAGCGGAGAGATGGTGCAGTATCCTGACATCGCGTTCTTCGACGACCAGGGGCGGGAGCTTGGCCGGGGTGTCTCCCTGGACCTGAGCACGCTGCCGCCGCAAACCACCCTGGTGCGCGCGGTGGCCCTCTCGGCCGGCGGACCACCGATTCAGCGCAACTGGGTAGTGCGTCACACCGAATCGGGTGTCGAGCTCGTCGATGCCCCGGCCAGGCGGCCGCCGGACAAGCGTCGCAGCGAACAGGGAGGCTCGTAATGGAGATACAAACCGGAACGATACCCTTTGGCAGCCTCGAGGGAACCGGCCCGCGCACCGATTCGCGCGACGTCACTCTCAGCATCAACCCCACACAGGCCGCTGCGGTGTTGACCGGCCTGACCGCCAGCTTCAGCCCTTCAGACGGTGATCATCACCTGGGCAACCTGGACGTCCGGCTGTCGTGGACTGTAACCGGCAGCGTGGTGAGAGTCACCGCAACTTTCGGGCTGCGGGACTGGTCGGGCAACTGGGACGACAAGTACGAGGGGCTCGTGCATTTCGCTGTCATTGCCGAGTGAGCGGTATCGACGGGCGGCCCGGGTGGGGGCTCCCTCTCCCGATAGCCGCCCGACGAGCGGTTGCTGGTGCTGAAGAAGTCAACTGCTCCCCTCGGTAACCAAAAGCATCCTTCTGGTGACTGCCTTTCTCCGCCGGGCGGCATTGCGGAAATGACTGTCTAGCATGGTTTTACTGGCGCGGAAGCGTCGCGAAACCCCTCTCGCGGCCGGCTACGGTGCGGAAAACGAAGCTGGTTTCGTTTTTTGGCGCAAGCAAAGGCCCGCTGGGATTGCGTTTTCTTGATTTCGGCGTGGTGCGTTGGGTGGTTCAAACCTGCGTAGAAAAGCGATCACGGGAAGGGGGTTTGGGCGTCTGGGCGGGTGGGGGTCGGACGGGGGATCCAAGTAAGATTGGCAGTTGGCGGAGCGCAGCAGAGCCAAACTGCCGGACTGTACGACGTGGTCGTCGAAGTCCACTTCTCCCCCACTCCCGACGAGACTACGGCCCGGATGAGGCCGGCCTGTCCGTGTTCTGGATCTATGGCCGGTGGATCGCGGTGTGGCGCTCTCTCGAAGAGCCCGAGGAGGCCCCCGCGGAGGTGCGTTGGACCGTCCTCCGGATCGGATACGATCCTGGGAACGGCCCCGGCCTCGGCGGTCTGACGTTCTCCGAAGTCTGACGGCTGGAGGAGGTTGTCCTGGAGGGGTCGGGAAGGATCTGGGGGAAGATGTCTGAGCTCCCAGGTCCTTCCCTTGGCTCAGGAAGGCTGGACCGGCTCACGGAAGCGATGAATCGCGTCATCAAGAAGGTCTGATACGACGTCAGACTCCTTGGGGAACACCTCCGAGATTCGGGGCGCTGCCCGCCCAGGATGTACCGGCTGTCGCCCTTCCTGGGGCAGCTCTCGGTACATCCTGGGCCGTGACAGCCCATGATGGGGAGAACGCCGCCCCGCCGAGGGCGACGGCCGGTACATCCTGGGCCGCTACCGCCCACGATGGGGAGATCCTCGCCCTCTGAGGGACGGCTGTCGCCCAACGAGAAGCGAGCCCTCCCCCATCCTGGGCGGCTCCTGCCCAAGAAAGGGCGAGCCCTTCCCCATCTTGGGCCGGCACCGCCCGCCATTGCACGGCCCTCGCCCCACGCTCACGGGCCGTCGTCCCTCCTTCACGAGCCTTCGCTCTTCGGTTCCCGGTACCCGCCCAAGCTTCGCGAGCCGTCACTCCACGATGACGAGCCGTCGTCCCTCGCAACGCGCATCGCGAGGGATTTGGGCGGAGCCGAGCCCCAGGTCGTTCGCTTTTCGCCAGAGTCAGGCGCTGAAAGGATTCAGGCAGTCCACGCCGGTCCGCTCCACATGCTTGACGTTCCGGGTGACCAGCGTCAGGCCGTGTACGCTGGCCGTGGCGGCGAGCAGGCTATCGAGGACCGGTAGAGGATCGGGAACGTTGAAGCGGCCCCACTGCTCGGCTACAGACTCGTCGACCGGAAGAATGCGGTCCGAGTGAGCCGCCACAAGATCCCTGAGCCAGGCTTCCAAGGCTTCGGCTGTCGGTTGGTCACGCCGCCGGATGTTCTCGATCCCCTTGCGGATCTCTCCCACTGTCAAGGCGCTCAAGTAGATTTCCGTGGAGGAGACCTCCGCAAACCAGGAGGCTACGCCAGGGTTGCAACGCCAGCCTTTGCGGAGCTCGGAGACTACGTTGGTGTCGACCAGGTAGCTCAAAGCTCGACATCCCGGCCAAGGTCCGGGCTACGTTCGAATTCGGCGTCCTCGCCAGTCGGTGGGATCGCGAGGAGAAGCTCCTTGAGCGACTTCTTTTCTTTTCTGGGGAGGAGTGTCTCCCGGAGGATCTCCCGATGCTCCGCCTCGGCCGAGCGGCCATGGCGTGCCGCCCGCAATCTCAGCTCACGGACGACTTCCTCCTCAAGGTTCCGCACGATCAACTGGTGGTGGGTGGGGCTTCGCTTCATGCTATCAATGCTAGCAGGGCAGAGGGAATCTGCAAAGGCTAGAAGAAACCCCTCTCCTGACCTCCCCCGCTCCCTACCGCCCTCCCGCCCAGGGGGGGAGGCACCACCGCCCGGCGCCGCCTGGCTTTGGGGATGGTGGCGGCTCGCGGAGGGGAGGACTCGGATAGAGGGCGACGGCTCCAGATCGACCTTGTGGGAGCCCGTTGAGCCTTGCAGGAGCCCGTTCAAGGTGTGGAGGAGCCATTTGAACCGTGACGACGCCATTTGAACTATGACGACGCCATTTGAACCTCGTAGGTCCTGAAACAAACTTGTTTGGTCCTGTTTTGCCTTTGATTGTCCTGAAATAGGTCTGTTTGGTCCTATTCAAGGTTCGTGGAGCGTTTTCAAGGCTTGCGGGAGCCCGTACAAGTTCTACGGGCGTATTCACGGTTATTTTGACGTCTACGAGGTTTGCCGGACGTTTTTCAGAGTTGATCTGGCTTGTTCACGGCTTGACGGGCGTATTTCCGGCTCGCGGAGCGTGTATCAGCCCCCGAACAGGCGTGCACCGGCAGGCGCCTGTCCCCTTTCAGGCCGGCGGGATGTTCCGGTTCGTGCGGAACACGTTCTCCGGATCCCACCGCGACTTGACCTCGCCGAGCCGGACGAGGCTCCTTCCCAGCGCCGCTTCGATGCGCTCGGGGCCTTCGTCCTGGGTCAGGAAGTTGATGTACGTACCGCCGGTCGAGAACGCCTTCAGGTCGTTCCAGGCCTCGCGCGCCCAGGCGACGTTGGCCGCGTCGTCGGCCTCCTGCTCCCACGCGCCGCCGATGTTGAGCACATAGCGCGCGTCGCGGTTTCCGACGGGAGAGTGATCGTCCTCGACCTCGTTCAGGGCGCCGCCGATCTGGAACAGGATCATCGACGAGTGGGGCGAGCGGATCTTCGCGGCGTGCGCCATGAAGCCCTCGCAGAGCTCGGGTCCGACGCTCGCCAGGTATTCGCTCTTCCAGTAGTAGCGCCGGCCTTTCGGCTGTGTTCCGTCGAGCAGGGTCTGCAACTGCGCGTACGGCCGGCGCACGAGCACGTCGCCGATGGGGGTGCCGAACGATTTGATGGCGGCGACGGCCTTCTCGCCCTCTTCCGGCTTGCCGCTGTGGCAGGCGAGGAGGGCCACGATCGGCTTCCCGTGCATCTCTTTCGGCAGCCAGGGCGCCGGCGGCGCCGGACGCATGAGCGTGACGAGCGTGAGCTCGGGCGGGGCCTCCTCGGCCAGCGTCCGGTACAGCTCGAGCACCGCGGGCGCATCTCTCGCGGGCCAGGCCACGAGGCCGCCGACGATCTCCGGGCCGACGGGGTGCAGCTTGTAGTCGATGCCGGTCACGACGCCGAAGTTGCCGCCGCCTCCCCGCAAGCCCCAGAAGAGGTCCGGGTTCTCCTCGCTCGTCGCGCGGACCCGGCGCGCGTCGGCGGTGACGACGTCCATCCCGATCACGTTGTCCGTCGTCCACCCCCAGCGCCGTGTCAGGTAGCCGAATCCGCCGCCCAGCGTGAGGCCGGCGATCCCGGTCATCGAAACGAATCCGAGGACGGTGGCGAGCCCGTGCACCTGCGTTTCGCGGTCCAGGTCGCCGAGCGTGCAGCCCGCCTGGGCGTGGGCGACCTGGCGCCGCGCGTCCACCCAGACGCCGCGCATCAGAGACAGGTCGAGCATCAGGGCGCCATCGGCCGTGGCCAGGCCCGCGATGTTGTGTCCTCCGCCCTTGATGCAGAGGAGGAGCTGGTGCTCGCGCGCGAACTGCACGCACGCGATCACGTCGGCGGTGCCGAGGCAACGCACGACGAGGGCCGGCGTGCGATCGATCATGGCGTTCCAGACGGTCCGGGATTCGTTGTATCCGGCGTCGCCGGGCAAGAGGACCGGCCCCTTGAGACGCATCTTGAGACCGTCGAGCGTGGCCTGCGGCAGGACGATCTCGCGACCGTCGATCGTTTTCGCATTCATGGCTGGTCCTCCCCGATGGATCTTTGAGGCTGCAAGGGCCTCATTGTACCTGTCCCTGGCTCTGCTGCGCCTGACCTAGGGGTGCCTCGACGAGCCTTGCAGGAACCAGACAACCGGGGAGTGTGGTAGTGTTACACTTTAGCACCCTCCCAGAATAGGTGAGAGAAGATTCGAGGGGAGGGCTGCCTCGGTCAAGACGGACCTCCTCAGGCTGCCCTGCCCTCCGAACAGGGTGCGGATAGCTCCTCTATCATCGACATTAACTCTGGGGAAGGAAGATTCAGAATGAACCGCAAGTGCTTGACTGTCCGAGCCGTGGGATTCGCCGCGCTCTTTTGCTGCTCTGCCGCGGCCATGGCCCAACCACTGAACTCCTTCGCGGTGCTGGGCGGCTCGACGGTGACCAATACAAACACGCCGACGGTCGTCAGCGGCAACCTGGGCGTCAGCCCGGGTAGCTCGGTCACCGGCTTTCCTCCGGGTATCGTGGTTGGAGGGACGATTTTCGCCGCGGACTCGGTCGCGGCCCAGGCGCAGAGCGACCTCACGACCGTATACAACAACTTGGCGAATACGGCGTGCAACACCGACTTGACCGGGCAGGACCTTGGTGGACTGACGCTCACGCCGGGCGTCTACTGCTTTTCGACTTCGGCACAGTTGACAGGAACGCTGACTCTCGACGCGCAAGGCAACCCCAATGCCGTCTTTATTTTCCAGATGGGGAGCACGCTCACGACCGCGAGTGCCTCGTCGGTCCTCCTGATCAATGGTGCGTCCAGTTGCGGAGTGTTCTGGCAGGTAGGCAGCTCCGCGACTCTGGGCACGGGCACTGCGCTGGCGGGAAGCATCGTCGCACTCACCAGCATTACCCTGAATACCGGCGCCAACGTGAGCGGAAGAGTCTTGGCGCGAAATGGCGCCGTGACGCTGGACAACAACCAGGTCACCCTCTGCAGCGGCGGCCCCGGCGGCCCTGGTTTACCGCCTATCGCTCCGCCTTCCATCCTGGCGATTCCCACGCTCTCGGAGTGGGCGATGATCGTGCTGACTGGCCTGCTGGCTTTGTCCGCCTTGGCGGTGATGCGCGGACGAGCGGCGTAGTCCAGCCCTCTCCTCGTCCGAGACAACGCGCCTCCCGACGGGGGTGAGGGGCTACACCCGCGCGCTCGCCCAGACCAGGCTGGCGCCGCGGGCGGGGCGGGGCACGTCGGCCCCCTCGCCGCCGGGCGCGGTCAGCTCCACCGTCTCCCAGTTGTACCGCAGCACCACCCGCGAGCCGTCGGACAGCAGCAGGCCGAGGTCGGTGAGGCGGGTCAGCATCGCCTGGCCCTGCGGGCTGCGGGCGTCCATCCGGGCCTCGGGCTCGCTGCCCTCGAGACCCAGCTGCACCCAGCCGTCGGCGGTCAGCACGAAGACGCGGCCCTCGACCTCGCTGGTCGTCCTCGGGTTGTCCTTGCCTACCGGCGTCTCGTTTTCGAAGTAGACCTCGACCTTCACGTTCGCCATCTGCTCCTCGACCTCCGGGGGCACCGGAAGGTTCATCAGACCCTCCCGGTGCTCGCGCTCGATGCCGACCAGCGACAGGCCCACCGCCATGGCGAACGTCATCGCCATCACGGTACGCATGCCGGGGCTGAACGGCCAGCTGGCCAGAGCCGCCCAGGCGCGCTCCAGCGGACCGGGGCCGCCCTGGGCGACCACCTCGTCGCGCACCCGCTGGGCGAGCGCGGGCGGCGGCGCGAGGCGCGGCGCCCGCCGGACCTCCAGGACCACGCCGCGCATCGCGGCGAAGCGGGCCTTGCAGTCCTCGCAGGAGGCCAGATGGGTTTCCAGGTCCCGCTCCCGGCCGGTGTCGATCTCGCCGTCGAGATAGGCCGAGAGCACCTCGTCGGAAATGTGACGGTTCATATCGGTTTCTCCAACAGAGTCCGGAGCTGCTCGCGACCGCGCGCGATCCGCGAACGGACCGTGCCGACCCGGCACTGCAGAACCTCTGCGATCTCCTCGTAAGACAACCCCTCGATGTCGCGCAGGATCACCGCTTCCCGGAATGAATGCGGCAGACGGGCGAGCCCTTCGGCCACCCGGCGGCCTTCGTCGGCGGCCACCGCCAGCTCCTCGGGGCCGCGGCCCGGGTCCGCGAAACACGGGTCGCCCGCGATCTCGTCCTCGATCGGACGGGTCACCGGGCGCCAGCGCGAGAGCCGGTCGCGGCAGTGGTTGATCGTGATGCGGAAGATCCAGGTCTTGAGAGTGGAGCCTCCCTTGAAGCTCCCGAGATGCCGGAAGACCCGCAGGAAGACCTCCTGCGTCAGGTCCGCGGCCTCCTCGCGGCTGCCGGCGAGCCGGAACGCGAGGTTGTAGACCATCTCGGCGAAACGCCCATAGATCTCGTCGAAGGCCTGAGCGTCCCCCAGCAGGTGACGCTCGACCATCTCCCGATCAAGGGCGACCTCGTGAACGGCAGCAGTGGAAATCGTCGCTACTCCCACCGGACCCTCCCCGGGCGCGTGCACCGCGCCCTCTACAACATAAGACGGTCCGGCTGTTGAAAAAGTTCCCGCATCCACTCAAATCCCCATATAACCGCGGGAACGGTTTTCATCGATTGTACGGCAGGTGGGGCGCCCGGGGCGCTACTTCGCGCCGGCGGCGATCTGCGAGGGCGGCAGGACGGAGTCTTCGCCGTAGTAGGCGAGGAGCCCCTGGAGGATCGCTTCGGCGACCTTCTGGCGGTAGGCGCGGGTCTGGATCAGCCGGCGGTCCTGGTCGTTGGCGAGGTTGCAGACCTCGAGCAGCACCTTGGCGGGGACGCTGTTGTAGCGCAGCACCGCCGGCACCCAGACGCTCTTGTTGCGGATCACCTTGTCGCGCACCGGCTTGAACGGGTGGATCGGCAGGTCGCCGGCATGGAAGGCGGCGATCAGCTCCTTGGCGAGCTCGCGCGACAGGCCCTCGTTCCGCAACCTTTGTTCCGCGGTGAAGGTGACACGCGGGCTCTCCTGCACCTCCTTGCGCGAGGCGTAGGCGTGGCCGTTGCGGGCGGAGCTGTTGCCGGCCAGGCTCGCCGCCGGGATGTAGGCCATGGCGCCGCGCAGCGACGGGTGGAGCGAGTCGGCGTGGACCGACAGGAAGACCACCTTCTGCGGGTCGCCCCCGCCCTGGACGGCGCGGCGGTAGACGCTGTTCGCCAGGTACCAGCGGAGGTTGACCCCCACCGTCGAGTCCTCGATCGGGTAGGGCGGCGTGGTGAGCACCGAATGGCGGCGCGAGAACGGCAGCACGTCGGCGTCGGCGACGCGGTGCTGGTCGCCGTCGCGGGTGGTGACGTGCACCCGGGCGGCGGTGTGGGTGCTGAGCAGGCGCTGGACCCGCATCACGATGTCGTAGACGTAAAGGCTCTCCCAGACCCCGCCCATGCTCGCCCCGGAATCATGGCCGCCGTGGCCGGGATCGAGGATGACGGTGATGCCGCTCAGGCCGCGGGCGCGGATCTGGTTGCTGAACCGGGCGCTCGCCCGCAGCTCCTCCTCGTACTCCTTGCGCCGCGGATGGCTCTCGGGCAGGAACTCGGGCTGCAGCACGTCGAACGGGATCTTGACGCGGTAGCCGATCGGGATGTCGGTCACGTCGGCGATGCCGCTGCGTTTGGCGATGTCGCCGGCGAGCGAGTTGACGTCCGGGCCGTGGACGCGGCCGGTGAACCGCACCACCACGCTGGAGTAGAGCGCCTCGCCGGGCCGCAGGCGGTAGATGGCATAGTCGCCGGCCTTGTCGCTGCCGTAGTCGAGGTGGTACGGGGTCTCCGGCACCGGCAGCACGGAGCGGAAGGACGGGCGCAACAGCTCGGCCGGGATGGTGATCGACCGGCCGCGCTGCACGTCGTCGTCCCTGAGCTCGTTGTATTCGCGGATGGCGCGGAAGTTCTCCCCCGTGCCGGTGAACCACTCGGACAGGTGCCAGAGGCTCTCGCGCTGCATCGGCCCGACGCCGCGCACCTGGTGGCGCCAGCCGTCGGACTCGCCGCGGTCGGCCGGGAACAGGCTCCGCGTCACCTTGAGCTGCCACTCCTGGGAGAGCAGGGCGTACGGGATGCGGTAGCGTCCGCCGGTGTGAAGGTCGCGCGAGCCGCCGTTGGCCTCGGCGACCTGCGGCGCCAGCTTCTCGTCGCCGCAGAGCCGGCGCACCAGCCCGTAGAGCCCCTCCCCGCGGCGGGGGACCACCTCCAGGAAGATGCCGTGGCTGTCGTCCAGCACCGCGGTGAGCCCCTGCTCCAGACCGACGCGGAGCGCTCCCGCGGCGGCGGACGGCGCGGCAGGAGCGGCTGGAGAGGACAACGGCGCCGCGAGCAGCGCCAGGGAAAAGGCGAAGACCAGGGCCAGGGGCAAGGAGACTCGGGGTGCCGCCGGCCTTGGCATTCTCACTCCTCCCGCGCTCCCTTGAAGGTAGGGGTATCCGCCCACGCTACCTGGCGCTCGAAGGCGCGGGCGGCGCGGAAGACCGTCGCCTCGTCGAACGGCCGTCCCATGATCTGGAGAGACAGCGGCAGTCCGCGCTCGTCCAGCCCCGAGGGGACAGCCACCGCCGGCAGACCGGTCAGGCTGGCCGGCGTGGTGAAGATGTCGGAGAGGTACATGGCGAGCGGGTCGTCCGCCTTCTCGCCGATCCCAAACGCGCCGCCGGGCGTGGTCGGGGTCGCCAGCACGTCGGCCGCGGCGAGGGCGGCGTCGAGCTCCTGCCGCATCCGCTCCAGGACGCCGCGCGACCGGCCGTAGTAGGCCTCGTAGTAGCCCGAGGAGAGCGCGAACGTGCCGAGCATGATGCGGCGCTTCACCTCCGGCCCGAACCCCTCGCTGCGGCTGTCGAAGTAGAGGTCGGCCAGGTTGTCGGAGGGGGCCCGGCAGCCGTAGCGCACGCCGTCAAAACGCGCCAGGTTGGAGCTCGCCTCCGAGGTGGCGACCACGTAGTAGACCGCGATCGCCGCGCCGAGGCTGGGCGCCGACACCTCGACGATCTCGGCCCCGGCCGCCTCCAGCCGCGCCAGCGACTCGCGCCAGTTGGCCGCGCTCGATCCGCCCAGGCCGTCGACGTCGATCTCGCGCAGCACGCCGACGCGCAGCCCTTCGATGCCGCGCTCGATGCCGCTCAGGTAGTCCTCCACCGGCCGGTCGGCGCACTTCGAATCGTTGGGATCGGGTCCGGCGATCACCGAGAGCCCCAGCGCCGCGTCGCGGACGGTCCTCGCCAGCGGTCCGATCTGGTCGGTCGACGAGGCGAAGGCGACCAGGCCGTACCGCGACACCCGGCCGTCGGTCGGCGTGACGCCCACCACGCCGCAGAGGGCCGCCGGCTGGCGCACCGAGCCGCCGGTATCCGAGCCGAAGCTCAGGGGGACGCTACCCGCCGCGACCGCCGCGGCCGGGCCGCCGCTCGACCCGCCGGGCACCGTCGCGAGGTCCCACGGGTTGCGGGTGAGCTGATACGCCGAGCTCTCGCACGACGAGCCCATGGCGAACTCGTCCATGTTGCAACGGCCGATCGCCACCGCGCCCGCCGCGAGCAGACGCTCGACCGCCGTCGCCGTGTACGGGGCGGTGTACCCGGAAAGGATTTTGGAGCCGCAGGTGATGGCGTGGCCCATGAGGCTCAGGTTGTCCTTGAGCGCGATGGGCACGCCGGCGAGAGCCAGGGTTTCCCCCGCCGCGACGCGCCGATCGACCTCGGCCGCGCGAGTCCGGGCCTCCTCCTGAAACACCTCCAGATAGGCGCCGATCAGAGGCTCGACGCGCGCCGTCCGCTCCAGGGCGGCGTCGGTCACCTCGACCGCCGAGACCTCGCGCGAGGCGACGCGGCGGGCGATCTCTTCCGCCGGCAGGTCCCAGAGCTCAGGCGACATCGGCGGCCCCCTTCACTTCCACTTCCGGCACCAGCAGAAAGGCGTCCAGGGCGGCCGGCGCGTTGGCGAGGAAGACTTCGTGGGGGAGGCACTCATGGGGCCGGTCGGGCGCTTCGGGAGCCGGCAAGCCGGGGGCCGCGTCCGCTTCTGTCTCGTAATCCCGGAGCTGATCGATGTAGTCGACGATCCGGCCGAGCTGACCGGTGAACTTCTGTTCGTCGTCCGGCGAGAGTCGAAGCCGGGCCAGGTTGGCAATTTTCCTTACGTCTTCGAGAGTTAGTGCCATGACCTTGAAGTGAAAGTTTAGCCCTAGCGACGTGCCAAGGCAATGATAAATCCTGGAGCAATGCGCATCTCTCCTAGAATGTCAGCGTGACCCGTCCGCCGCAACGCGCCTTTCAGATCCTCCGGCGGCACCCCGCCGTCCTGGCGCTGCTGGAAGTCTGTGAAGGCGTCGACTGCCACCTCGTCGGCGGCGTGCTGCGCGACCGCGCCCTGGGGCTGCCGGTCCATGACATCGACGTCGTCGTGGCCGGGCGCGGGAAGGAGATCTCCGAGCGCTTGGCCGCGGCGCTGCCGGCGCGGGTGGTGCCCCTGGGGGGCAAGGAGTTCGCCGCCTTCCGTCTGGTGGGTGAAGACCTGGTCCTCGACCTCTGGGACCGGGAGGGGACGCCGCTCCATGACGACCTGGCGCGGCGCGATTTTACCGTCGGCGCCTTCGCCTTCGATCCCCGGACCGGCGAGGTGACTGATCCTTTCAACGGGATCGGCGACCTGGAGCGGAGCGTGCTGCGCGCCACGACTCCGGCGAGCTTCACCGGCGATCCGTTGCGCGTCCTCCGCCTGCCGCGCCTGCTGCTGCGCCTGCCGGGCTTCACCGCCGATCCGGACACGCTGGAGCTGGCGAAACGGTCGGCGCCGCGGTTGGTGGACGTCGCGGCCGAGCGCGTGCGCGACGAGCTGACCTGGATCTTCGAGCACCCCGAGGCGCACCGGGGGCTGGCGCTGCTGATCGGGCTCGACCTGTATCCCGGTCTCTGGCTGGGCCGGCCCGGCGAGCCCGGCCCGCTCGGTCCCGCGGGAACGGCGTTGGGAGAGCTCGGCGCCCTGCCCGTCTGTATCGAGGAGCTGCGCCTGCTCGACCCGGAGATCGCCGCCGCCGTCGACGCCCGGGAGGCCCGTCTGGCGTCGCTCTTCGCCAACCTCCCCTACCCCGCCGACTCGCTGCTCGCGTTCCGCGACGCCGGCTATCTCACCCGGCAGACCGCGGCGGACCTGACGGTGCTGCTCGCCTGGGAGGCGCTGCCCGGGGACGACCTGGGCCGCCGCCGCTTCCTCCACCGCTCCGGTCCCCTCTTGCCGACCGCCGCCTGCCGGCTGGGCGCCCGCGCCGCCGCCCACGGGGAGAGCGCCCGCTGGCGCCGGGCGCTCGCGCCGCTGGTCGACCTCGCCCAACGCGAAGGCGCGGCGATCCTCGACCCGCCGCGTCTGCTCACCGGCCTCGACCTTCAGGAGATGCTGGGGATCGCGCCCGGCAAAGAGGTGGGCCGGCTCCTCGCCGCGGTCCGCGAGGCGCAGGTGGAGGGGCGGGTACGGACGCGGGAGGAGGCGGAGGGGTTGGTGAAGAAGCTATCTATAAGTCCCGGAGGGACGCCCTTCCCGTAGCCCAGGGTGGAAACCCTGGGCGGATTTGGCGGCGCCCCCCGCCCATCGCCCCGACGGGGCGACATCAAGATCGTAACGATGCCCCGACATGCCGCCCAGGGTTTCCACCCTGGGCTACAAAGAACGCCGTCCCTGGCGGGACTTGGGAATGGCCGGAAAGGTTCCCCCCTACCGACTGAAGATCCCCGACTTCTTGTCCGCCTCGCCGCCGCCGCCCATGATGCGCTGGTTGAGCTCCTTGATGCGCTCCATGAGCTTGTCGATCTTCTCCTGCGCCTCCTGGCGCAGCCGCGCATAGTCGCCGCGCAGACGCTCGCGCTCTTGCGACAGCTCGCCCATGCGGGCTTGCAGCTCCTGGAGCTGCTCGTCGCGCTGATGGATCACCTGCTGCAGGCCGGCGAGCTGCTCGTCCTTCTCGGCCATGCGCAGGCGGACCTTCTCCTCCTGCTCTTCGTACAGCCGCTTGAACTGCTGGAGCTCGAGGATCTGGGAAAAATCGGATGTCACAGGGCTCATGTCGCCTCCTCGCTCCTCGATCATGGGGAACATCTTGCGGAGCTTGAGCGAAAGGTCTTCCGGATCGGGCGACTGGCGCATGGCCTCGGCGTAGGAGATCGTGCCGTGGACCAGGAGCGCCAGCAGCGACTGGTTGATCGACTGCATACGGTAGTAACCGACTGAGGACTCCAGCTCCTCGTGGATGCCGCTGACCTCCCCCTTCTCGATCATCTTGGCGATCTTGGGGGAGGCGCGCATGACCTCCAGCGCCGCGACCAGGCCGTTGCCGTCCTGGCGCTCGACCAGCTTCATGGTGACGACGCCCTTCAACACCTGTGAAAGCTGGGCGCGCACCTGGCCCTGCTGGTCGGACGGAAAGGTGTCGAGGATGCGGTCGATGGTCTGCGGGGCGCTGTTGGTATGGAGCGTCGAGAAAACCAGGTGGCCGGTCTCGGCGGCGC
>JBKKAU010000969.1:0-8665 GCA_046714475.1 Thermoanaerobaculia bacterium | reverse complement strand
CCCTCCTCGCCTCCCGGGCGGCACCGCAGCCCCGCGGGGTGCTCGGCGAGCATCCCCCTGGAGGCGCGCGCCTCCCCCTTGGGCCGGCCGCGCGCCGCGGCCGTGAGCAGCTTGCAGAGGTTCTTGTAGCCGGTCCGGCTCTCGACCAGGACGGTGACCCGGGTGCGGTCGGCCGGACCGATCTCTTCCTTCGACTCATTCGGAGTCGGCTCGGGGAGGAGCCCCAGGGGCCCGCGCCTGCCGCCTGGGAGTGGCTCGGGAGTCTCGTCGAGCACCACCTCCGCACCGACCAGGGCCTTGACCCCCACCTGTCTCGCCGCCTGATAGAAGCGCGGCGCGCCGTAGACGCCGTTGGCGTCGATCAGCGCCACCGCCGGCAGCTCGAGGGCCGCCGCCTGCTGGAGCATGTCCTCTGGGAGCGAGGCGCCGTTCAGGAAGGAGAACGCCGAGGCGGCGTGCAGCTCGGCGTAGGGCGGGGGAGTCGAAGGACCGCGGCGTCGGGGCCGAGGCGCGGGAGGAGCCCCGGACTCCGCCTCGGGCTCATTCTTCTTCAAACCTTCGAGGTCCAGCCACTTCCCGACTTCACGGGCCGGAGGGCCGGGCGGATCCTGCCTCTTCTTCGCCATCTCCCAAGGAGAGCATAGGCGTAAAGGGGGCGTGCATCAAGGGATGACCCCGATTTGCATCGAAGGTCATCGATAAGCTACAGTCCGCATCGCTCACCCGCCGATGGATAGCGGGTTCAACAACAAGAAAGGACTTTCCATGAAGAGAGCAATGAAGATCGCTGTTGCCGTCGCTCTTTCCACCGCCGCGGCCTTCTCCGTGGCCGAGGCCAAGCCGAAGTGCCCGCAGGGCATCTTCTGCCCGACCTACTACGACCCGGTGATCTGCGCCAACGGTCAGGTCTACAGCAACGCCTGTTTCGCCACCGCGGCCTGTGCCGTGGGCTGCGTGCCGTACACCCCGGCCGCCTGACTCTCCGCTCGGCAGGCCTACGACGTGGGCCTGCCGTCTCTCCCTCCGATCAGCCGATCTTCGAAGGCGTAAAGGCGGGCGGATCGCTCGCGGGGAAGGACTCGTTGGAGGCCTCTTCCACCTTGTCCTTGTCGTCCCCGCCGGACCGGACCGGCTTCGCTCCTTCGGGCAGCGGCCAACTCCGGCCGCCGCGCTCGATCTGCGCTTCGCCGGAGCTCCGTTCCGCTCCCTGGTCTTCGACCTTGTCCTTCTCTACGTTCTGCGCCATGTCGGCATCCTCCTGTGGGGCGTGGTCGCAAGGGGTGTGCCAAGAGCTGTAGCATGTGAATTGCAAAAAGCGCGGGCCGTACGCATCGCTGCTGCTGGGAGCGGGAGGGAGGAGAAACGCGATGAAAGTCTATCCAGGGGCTCCGTATCCTCTGGGAGCCACCTACGACGGCGCCGGGACCAACTTTTCCATCTTCTCCGAGGTGGCGGAGCGGGTCGAGCTCTGCCTGTTCGATGAAGAGGGTGGGGAGACGCGCATCGAGCTGCCCGAGATGACCGCCTTCTGCTGGCATGGATACCTGCCAAACCTGGTGCCCGGCCAGCGCTACGGCTACCGGGTGTATGGACCGTGGGCGCCGCACGAGGGGCACCGTTGCAACCCCGCGAAGCTCCTGCTCGATCCCTATGCCAAGGCGATCGAAGGGGGGGTGCGCTGGGACGAGGCGGTCTTCCCCTACCACTTCGGCGACCCCGATGGCTCCATCAACTACGCGGACAGCGGGCCGTACGTACCCAAGTCGGTGGTGACCAACCCCTTCTTCGACTGGGGCAACGACCGGCAGCCGCGGACGCCGGCCAACCGGTCGATCCTCTACGAGGTCCACGTCCAAGGTTTTACGAAGCGTCACCCGGACGTCCCGGCCGATCTGCGCGGCACCTATGCCGGGCTCGCCCATCCGGCGGCGATCCAGCACCTGAAGAAGCTGGGCGTCACCGCCGTCGAGCTGCACCCCGTCCACCAGTTCATTCATGACAGCCTGCTCGTCGAGCGGGGGCTGCGCAACTACTGGGGCTACAACTCGATCGGCTATCTCGCGCCGCACAACGAGTACGCCGCCGCGGGAGGGTCGATCGGCCAGCAGGTCCAGGAGTTCAAGCAGCTGGTCAGGACCCTCCACAACGAGGGGATCGAGGTCATCCTGGACGTGGTCTACAACCACACCGTGGAGGGCAATCACCTCGGACCGATGCTCTCGTTCAAGGGGATCGACAACGCCGCCTACTACCGGCTGATGCCGGACGACCGGCGCTACTACATGGACTACACCGGCACCGGCAACAGCCTCAACATGCGTCACCCGCACGTGCTGCAGCTCATCATGGACTCGCTGCGCTACTGGGTGCTCGACATGCACGTCGACGGCTTCCGCTTCGACCTCGCCTCGACGCTCGCCCGCGAGCTGCACGACGTCGACCGTCTGTCGGCTTTCTTCGACCTGATCCAGCAGGACCCGGTCGTCAGCCAGGTCAAGCTGATCGCCGAGCCCTGGGACGTGGGGGAGGGGGGCTACCAGGTGGGCATCTTCCCACCGCTCTGGTCGGAGTGGAACGGCAAGTACCGCGACACCGTCCGCGAGTACTGGGCGGGGGCCCATCAGGCCCTCGGCGAGTTCGCCAACCGTTTCACCGGCAGCTCGGACCTCTACGCCCTGAACGGCCGGCGTCCGTCAGCGAGCATCAACTTCGTCACCGCCCACGACGGCTTCACGCTGCGCGACCTGGTCTCCTACAACGACAAGCACAACGAGGCGAACGGCGAGGGGAACCGCGACGGCGAGAGCCACAACCGCTCCTGGAACTGCGGCGTGGAAGGCCCCACCGATGACCCGGAGGTCAACGCGCTGCGGGCGCGGCAGCAGCGCAACTTCCTCGCCACCCTGATGCTCTCCCAGGGCATCCCGATGCTCCTCGGCGGCGACGAGATGGGGCGCACCCAGGGGGGCAACAACAACGCCTACTGCCAGGACAACGAGATCTCCTGGTTCGACTGGGAGCAGGTCGACGCGGGGCTGCTCGAGTTCACGTCCGCCTTGATCGCCCTGCGCCGGGGACACCCCGTCTTCCGCCGGCGCCGCTGGTTCCTGGGCTCTCCGGTCCGCGGCACGGAGGCGCGCGACATCGCCTGGTTCCGGCCCGACGGCGTCGAGATGAGCGATGAGGACTGGCAGCACGGGTTCGCCAGGTCGCTCGGCGTCTTCCTGAACGGTCAGGCGATCCCTAGCCTCGACGAGCGCGGCGAGCGGGTGGTGGACGACATCTTCCTGGTGCTGTTCAACGGCCACCACGAGGCGCTCCCCTTCCGTCTGCCCGCCGCCGACCCCTGGGGGGAGCGCTGGCTGCGGGTCCTGGACACCGCCGACCCGCAGCTCAGGCCGGGGGAGCGGCGCAGAGGCGAGCCCCACCTCGAAGCCGGATCGGAGGTCCGGGTCGAGGGCAGAGCCCTGGTGTTATTGCAGCGGGAGTAGCTCAGGCCGCTCTCTCGAGCGGCTCGGGACGCGCGACCCCGGTCTCCAGAATCTCCAGCAGCCCGGCGATCGGCAGCGGCAGACGCCTGCCATCGTCGCGCACCACGCCGACCTCGGCCGTGCCGTCCACGGCATCCCTCCGCCCCGCGTCGAACGCCTCGGACGCCGCCCAGATCACCAGTACGAGCAACAGCAGACCGAGGACCCAGGGCCAGATGTTGCGCTGTTTCCGTTCCACTCTGATCTCAGCCACGCGCGCCTCCTAGCTGCGACCGCCGGCTCCGAACGCCTGCCTCACGATGCCTGACCCCGCCGGTGGGGCATTTCGGACGGGCGGCTGGGCTGGACCTTCGGGCTCCGATGCTCGCCGTCACCCCACGGAAGCCGGTCAACTGCAAAGACCAGGCCCACCCTCTCACCCTCTCGATATAGACTGGGATCTTTCCGGGACAGCGAAGGAGGTGACGTGGTGCTCAAGACGGCCCGAACCCTGCTCTGCGCGGTCGCCCTGTTGACAGTCCTGCCGTGGCCGGCCCTCGGCCAGGCGCCGCAAGGCAGGCCTTCTTCCTTCGACGCGGCCGCCGCGACCGAGGCCTACCTCGCGCGGATGTCCCCGCAGCAACGGGCCCGCTCCGACGCCTATTTCGAGGGGGGATACTGGCTCCAGCTCTGGGGTCTCCTCTATACCCTGGGCGTCGCCTGGATCTTTCTCGGTACGGGTCTGTCGGCCCGCCTGCGGGACCTGGCCGAGCGCCTCACCCGTTTCCGGCCGCTCCAGGTGTTGCTCTATGCGGTCGGGTTCATCCTGATGAGCGCCGTGCTCTGGTTCCCGCTGACGGTCTACGGGGATTACTTCCGCGAGCGCCGGTACGGCCTCTTGAACCAGACCTTCGCGGCCTGGTTCCGCGAGGAGCTGATCGGTCTGGCCGTCCTCATGGTCCTCGGCGGGATGGCACTGATGGGCCTCTACGCCGTCCTGCGCCGCATGCCGCGGACCTGGTGGATCTGGGGGGCCGCCGTCTCGATCCTCTTCATGGCCGGGGGCGTCCTGATCGGTCCCGTCTTCATCGATCCGCTCTTCAACTCCTACACCGAGCTGCGGCAGGAGCCGTTGCGCGGCTCGATCCTGTCGCTGGCGCGAGCCAACACCATCCCGGCGGAGAAGGTCTACGTCGTGGACGCCTCGAAACAGAGCGACCGCATCAGCGCCAACGTCTCCGGGCTTCTGGGGACGATGCGCATCGCTTTGAACGACAACCTCCTGCGCCGCACCTCGCCCGCCGCGGTCGAGGCGGTGATGGGGCACGAGATGGGACACTACGCCCTCAACCACATCTACGAGCTGCTGATCTCGTTCGGCCTGGTGCTGCTGGTGGGTTTCGCCTTCGCGCGCCGGGCTTTCGATCGGGCGCTCGGCCGGTGGGGATCACGCTGGGGCGTGCGCGGGGTGGGGGACACCGCGGGGCTCCCTCTGCTCATGGCGATCTTCGCGATCTACTTCTTTTTGATCACGCCGGTCACCAACACGATCATCCGCTCGAACGAGGCCGAGGCCGACCTCTTCGGCCTGAACGCCGCGCGCCAGCCCGACGGCTTCGCCGAGGCGGCACTGCTGCTCGGCGAGTACCGTAAGATGTCCCCCGGGCCGGTCGAGGAGTGGATCTTCTTCGACCATCCGAGCGGCCGGAGCCGCATCCTGATGGCCATGCGCTGGAAGGCGGAGCAGATAAGGCGGTAGGAGGAGGGGGAATGCACGAGTACCGCACCCGGCGCCGGGTGGAGTTCGTCGATACCGACATGAGCGGCATCGCTCACTTTTCCCGGTTCTTCGTCTTCATGGAGAACGCCGAGCACGAGCTCCTGAACGCGCTCGGGACCAGTATTTTCCTTCAGCACGAGGGGAGGACCATCGTCTGGCCGCGGGTGGCGGCCTCCTGCGAGTACCTCTCCCCGGCGCGCTTCGAGGACGTGCTGGACATCCACCTCAAGGTGCTGCGCAAGGGCGCCAAGTCCCTCACCTATCTCTTCGAGATCACGCGGGACGGCACGCCGATCGCCCGTGGCCGGACGACCGCGGTCTGTTGCGTGCTGGACGGCTCGGGAAAGGTCGAGTCGATCCCCATCCCCGGCTTCCTCGCCGACCGGATCGAGGAGGCGCCGGGGTAGGGCGCTCAGGCCTTGGGCTCCGCCACCACCACAGTGTAGAAAGACCTCCCCCCGGTGACGCGGGGGTGCTTCATCAGCAGCTCCTCGCGATCCAGGAGAAAACGCACCGCCTGGTCGAATTCCTTGCGGCTCGGCGCTCCCGGGCCCGTACCCGGCCGCCTCAGGTTCGGGTAGAGGAGGGAGACCAGGTTGCCGCCGTAATCGCGGCGCTCCAGGATCCGGAAGTGCTCGCCGACGGCCTCCAGGATGCCGCTGGCGCGCACCGCCTCCCCGGGATCCTCCGGATCTTCTGGGCCGGCGGGCGCGCGGATCAGGCGCGGCCGGCGCAGGGACTTCGGCAGCAGGTAGTAGAAGAGGTTGGGAAGGAAGAGCTGCCGCGGCCCCCACTCCCGCGTCGACGGGCCGACGTACTCGTCGAGATAGAGGAGGCCGGACGGAGTCAAGGCCCTGCGGACCCGCAGGAGGAGATCGGAGGGCCGTTCGAAACGGCGCAGCGAGGCGTGGAAGAAGATGGAGTCGAACCCCTGGTGGGCCTCCAGATACTCCCGCGCGTCGGCCTGAACGTAAGTGATGGCATTGAGCCGTGCCTTGCGGGCCTCCTCGCGGGCGATCTCCAGAGAGCTTTCCGCCGCGTCGATCCCGGTGATCCGGAAGGTGATCCGCTGGCGGACGAGGTCCCGTTCCAGGCTCCCGGTGCCGCAGCCGATGCTCAGGCTGTTGCGGAGCGGCAACCGCGTCGCGAGCTTGCGGCGGAACCACTGCGTCGGCCAGCAGTGGGGGTCGCCCGAGACGCGGGCGTTGACCCGCGCCCGGACCTCCGGGTGGCTCGTCCAGCCCTGGTCGAGGTCGGTCAAGCCTTGGCGTACTCGAAAAGCGCCGCCGCGGCGCCGGCCGGATCCTGGATGACGCAGTACCGGCCCTGCGGACCCATGCCGGTCGGACCGGCGAGGATCTTGCCGCCGCGCTCGACGCAAGCCTTCGCGCTCCTGTCGAGATCCTCGACCGTGATGTAGACCAGCCACTGCGCCGGCAGGTTGGCGTTGCCGCCGCGGGCGTGACAGACCCCCGCGACCGTCCTGTTGCTCTCCGGCACGTTCATGCAGTAATCGGAGTAGCCGCCCATGTCCAGGGCCACGGGCGTCCAGCCGACGACCGCGCTGTAGAAGTCCCTGACCTCGTCCGCGTTGGGGACCGTCAGGTCGGCCCAGTTGATGCTGCCGACCTCGGCCTTGTTGGCATCGCTCATCACTATTCCTCCTTGGGATGCGGGGCCGCCACCGGAGCTTTGCGGCCTGCCTGGTAGAGCAGGGCCGAGACGCTCACGACCAGAACGATCCCCAGGGCCGCGCCGAGCGGACCGGTGATCCAGGCGGAATCCCGCTCGGTCCAGATCTGGGTGGCCACCAGGGCGGCGATCAGCACGCCCGCCAGCCCCTCGCCGGCGATCATCCCCGAGGCGGCGAGCACGCCGGGATCCCCCTCCAGGGCCGCGCCCTTGCGGCTCGCCTCCACACGCTGCCGCACCAGCCCGCCGATGAAGATCGGCGTCAGGCTGCCGAGCGGCAGGTAGATGCCGACCGCGAAGGCCAGACCGGGCAGGCCGGCGAGCATGGAGCAGAGCGCGAAGGCCGAGCCCGTGCCCACCAGGCCCCAAGGCAGCGACCCGGAGAGCACGCCGTCGATCACCGTCTTCATCAGCGTGGCCTGCGGCGCCGGCAGCTCGGGCGAGCCGAAGGTGTAGGTCTGGCCGAGCAGCAGCACCGTGCCGGCCACCGCCCAGCAGGCGAACGCCGCCCCCAGGAACTGCCCCGCCTGCTGCCGGGCCGGCGTCGCTCCCACCAGGTACCCGGTCTTCAGATCCTGCGAGATGTCGCCCGCCTTGGAGGCGGCGATGCAGACCACCGTGCCGACGGTGAGGATGGCGGCGCGGGCCGTCGGGTCGGTCCAGCCGAAGAGGACGAAGACCAGGGCGACGCCGAGCAGGGTGACCAGCGTCATGCCCGAGGTCGGGTTCGACGAGACGCCGATCAGCCCCACGATGCGCGACGAGACCACCACGAAGAGCAGGCCGAAGATGCCGACCCCGAGGGCGGAGGCGAGCCGCGGCAGGAAGCTCATGTTGCCGGCGAGCAGCCCCGGCACCGCGACCAGGGTGAGGACCACGAGGATGGGGCCGGCGAGGACGATCCAGCCCGGGATGTCGCGGTCGGTCCGGGGGACGGGGCCGGAGGACTCGGCGTCGACCCCCTCGCGGCGCACGCCGCGGACCACCGCGGCGAGAGAGGTGTACATGATGGGCAGCGACCGCCCGACCGTCACGATGCCGGCGGCGGCCACCGCTCCGGCGCCAATGTAGCGCACGTACCGCGCCCAGATCTGGCCGGCCGAAAGGTCGCGGATCGGCGTCGTGGCCTCCGGGAAGAGCGGCGTGGTGAGTCCTTCGCCCACCAGGGCGATCAGGGGGATGAGCACCAGGGACGAGATCAGGCTGCCCGAGACCATGATCGCCGACTGGCGGTAGCCGAGGATGTAGCCCACCGCGATCAGCGCCGGGGCGATCTCCAGCGCCACCTCCGCCTTGGGGAGGAAGGCGAGCGGCGCGGCGAGCTCGGAGGGGAGCAGGGCCAGGGCGCCCAGGGCGAGCTTGACGGCGGCGCCGACGGCGAGGCCGATGAAGATCCACCGCCCGCTGGACGCTTCGGCCGTGGTCGCCCGCAGCACCTCGGCGCAGGCGGTCCCCTCGGGGTAGGGGAGCTCGGCGGCGCTCTTCACGATCAGCAGCCGCCGTAGCGGCACCATGGCGGTGATCCCCAGGATGCCGCCGAGCAGGGCCAGGACCGCCACCTGCCAGTAAGGCGGGATGACCCCCCAGAGGAACAGGGCCGGGATGGTGAAGATCGTGCCGGAGGCCAGCGACGAGCTGGCCGAGCCGACCGTCTGCGAGATGTTGGCCTCCAGCAGCACGTTCCCTTCACGTCGCTTGGCCATCAACTTGAACAGCGCCACGG
>JBKKAU010000968.1:0-1473 GCA_046714475.1 Thermoanaerobaculia bacterium | reverse complement strand
CCGGTCCAGACCTGGCGCGGCGACGCCGTGCCGTTCGACCTGCCGCCGGAGTGGAGCGAGCCTCTGACCGCCCTCGCGCGCTCCCAGGGGGCGACCCGCTTCATGGCGCTGCTCGCCGTCTGGGCGGCGGTGCTCGGCCGCTGGGCGGGGCAGGAGGACGTGTCGGTCGGCACGCCGGTCGCCGGCCGCGACCGCGCCGAGATCGAGCCGCTGATCGGCTTCTTCGCCAACACCCTGGTGCTGCGCGTCGACCTCGCGGGCGCACCCGGCCTGCGCGAGCTGCTCGGCCGTGTCCGGCAGTCCGCGCTCGCGGCGTTCGCCCACCAGGACCTGTCGTTCGCGCGCGTCGTCGAAGCCGTCCAGTCGGAGCGCGACCTTTCGCGGTCGCCGCTGTTCCAGGCGATGTTCGGCCTCTACACCTCGCGGTCCACAGGCGGAACGTCCCTGCCCGGCGGGCTGACGATGGGCTCGGCCGGGAGCTCGGCGAGCACCGCCAAGTTCGACGTCAGCCTCTTCCTGACCGGCGACGGACACAGCCTCTCCGGCTCGATCGAGTACAGCCTCGAACTGTTCGACCGCGCCACCGTGGAGAACCTGGCCGAGCGCTTCCGGCTCCTCCTCGAAGCCGTCCTGCGCGAGCCCGAGCGGCCGGTCGCCGACCTGCCGTTCCTGACTCCGGCGGAGAGCGGTCAGCTCGCCGGTTGGAACGACACGACGGCCGAATTCCCCGTCTTCCCGGTCCACCGGCTCATCGAGGAGCAGGCGGCGCGGACCCCTGACGCCGTGGCCGCGACCTTCGAGGCGGAGGCGCTGACCTACGCCGCGCTCAACGCCCGCGCCAACCGGCTGGCGCGACACCTGCTCTCCCTGGGCGCCGGCCCCGAGGCGCGGGTCGCCGTCAGCCTGGAGCGCTCGCTGGACCTGCCGGTCGCGTTGCTGGCGGTGCTCAAGGCGGGCGCCGTCTTCCTGCCGCTCGACCCCGGCCATCCGCCGGCGCGCCGCAAGCAGGTGGTCCAGGACGCCGGAGCGGCAGTGCTGGTGACCCTCGCTCCCTGGCCGGCGTCGCCGCTGCAGGTCGCGGGCGTCGCCCTGGTTGACCTGGAGACGGATCAGGGGGCCGTCGCGGCGTGGCCGGAGGGCGATCTTCCCGTCGCGCCTGTCCCCGCGAGCCTGGCCTACGTGCTCTACACCTCCGGCTCGACCGGCAGGCCCAAGGGGGTCCAGGTCCCGCACCGGGCGCTCTCCAACCTGATCGCCTCGCTGCGGCGCTGGACCGGCTTCGGGCCGGCCGACGTCCTGCTGGCCGTCACCACTCCGGCCTTCGACATCGCCCTGGTCGAGCTGCTCCTGCCGCTCGCCACGGGTGGGCGCATAGCGGTCGCGCCTGGCGAGGCGGTGACCGACGGCGCCCGTCTCGCGGGCCTGCTGCGTGAGGCCGGCGCCACGGTCATGCAGGCCACGCCGGCCACCTGG
>JBKKAU010000967.1:0-1520 GCA_046714475.1 Thermoanaerobaculia bacterium | reverse complement strand
GGGTACGCCGATCGGCAACGGCCGCAGCGCGCGGTCGAGCACGCGCAGGCTGGCGTTGGCGATCGGCCGGCCGAGCGTGAGCCGGCCCTCGCCGACGCCAGGGGTATAGAGCTCGACGCTCGCCCAGACCGTGGTCTCGGTCGGCCCGTAGGCGTTCCAGAAACCGCGCCCTCCCGCGCTCCAGCGCCGCGCGAGCTCCGGCGGGCAGGCTTCGCCGGCGACGATCAGCGTGCGCAACGCGGCCAGCTCCAGGGAGGCTTCCGGCGGCAGCGCGGCCAGCGCCGACGGCGGCAAGGTCACGTTGGTGATCTCCCGGTCCCTCAGCACCCCCAGGAGCGGCTCGCCGGGGACCAGCTCGTCGCGCCCGGCGAGGTGGAGCTCGGCGCCGGACGCGAGGGCCATGGCGAGCTCGAAGACCGAGGCGTCGAAGCTCAACGATGAAAACTGCAGTACCCGGTCTCCCGGTCCGGGGGCGAAGCTCGCCGCCTGCGCCGCGCAGAGGTTGGCGAGCCCGCGGTGCGAGATCTCAGCCCCCTTGGGCCGGCCGGTGGACCCTGAGGTATAGAGGACGTAGGCGAGGTCGCCGTCCGACGACCCCAGGGGTTCCAGCAGGGGCTCTCCCGGCTCCGGCGCGGGCTCCAGCACCACCACCCGGGCCGCGGGCTCCGGCAACCGTTCGAGTACCTCCGCTTCGGCGAGCAGGACGGCTGGACGGGCGTCGTCGAGCATCAACGCCAGCCGCTCGCGCGGCCAGGCGGGGTCGAGCGGCAGGTAGGCGCCGCCGGCCTTCCAGACGGCGAGCACGCCGGCGACCATGGCGGGCGAGCGCTCCGCGCAGAGCGCCACCAGCGTCTCCGGCCCGACGCCGAGCGCCCGCAGGCGACGTGCCAGCCCGTCCGCCCGCGCGTTCAGCTCGGCGTAGCTCCAGCGCGTCCCGGCCGCGGCGACCGCTCCGGCCCCGGGCGCCGCCGCCGCGAGCCGCTCGAACCGCCGGTGGAGGGGGAGGTCCGCGCCGGCGACCTCTTCGCCTTGGCTCCACTCCGCGAGCTGCGCGCGCTCGGGCCCGGAGAGGAGGGGGAGCTCGGAGAGGCGCCGGCCGGGGTCGGCGAGCGCGCCTTCGAGGAGCGTGTGGAAGGACCCCAGCAGGCGGTCGATCGTCGTCGCGTCGAACAGCTCGGTGCTGTACTGGAGAGAGCCGGCGAGCCGGCCGGCCTCTTCAGAGAGGGAGAGCGTCAGATCGAGCTGCGCCGCACCGCTGTCCACCGGCGAGGCCTCCAGCTCCAGCCCGGGCAGGGCGATCCGCCCGGTCCGGGCGTTCTGGAGGGCGAACATCGTCTGGAAGAGCGGCGAGTGCGCGAGGCTCCGCTCCGGCGCCAGCTCCTCCACCAGCCGCTCGAACGGCACCTCCTGGTGGGCGTGGGCGTCGAGGGTCGTCTCGCGCAGACGGCCCACCAGCTCCCCGAAGGCGGGATCGTCCGCGAGGTCCTGCCGCAACACCAGGGTGTTGACGAAGAAGCCGA
>JBKKAU010000966.1:0-2027 GCA_046714475.1 Thermoanaerobaculia bacterium | reverse complement strand
CCGTGGCGCTCTCTATCCCTGCAGCCCGCGGGCGGCCGCCCACCCGCCTCTCCCGCCGCTGGCCCGGCCCCGAGCAAATCCGGGACCTCTTCCCCCACCTCTCAAGCCGCGCCGCGGCCCGCGTCGCCTGGAGCATCGGCGGCCTGGAGGCGCGTAACCGCGTCCTCGCCTCCTGCATTCAGAAATCGGGCATTGAGCCGGTACGGCCGCTGGTACGAACGCCTCATGCGTTCGCCGCGCTCCACCCGCCGCTCCTTCTGGGGACGTTCCACGTCGGCGCCGTCCACGCCTTCGGCCCGGCGCTCGAGCGGCTGCCTGGTCCGGTGCTCGCGCTGCGGCACGGCCCCCTGTACTCCCCGAAACCGCCGGTGGAGATCCTGACGACGGAAGGGGACGATCAGCAACGGGCGGCCGTCTTTCAGCGCTCGCTCGCCTGGCTGAACGAGGGCGGCTTCGTCGTCCTGGCGCTCGACGTCGTCCCGGGCTCCGGTCTCCGGGCGCCCTGTCTCGGCCGCACGCTCGAGCTGGCGCGCGGCCCCTTCGCTCTGGCCCGGCTCGCGAACGCCCCTCTCGTACCGCTCGTAGCGCGTTGGCGACGCGGCGGGGTGGACATCGAGCTTGGCGAGGCGATCACCGGAGAGACTGAGAACGCCCTCGCCACCGCGGCAGCGCGCTGGCTCGAGCGCTATCTCCTGGAGTCGCCCGCCGAGCTCGGGCTGGGCCTGCTCCGGCGCCTGCTGGGCTCTGAATCTACCGCTGGGCTCTGAACAGGACGGCGCCCCGGCGCGCCAGCTCGCCGTCGATCAACTCGCTCCGCAAGACCTGGTGGCGGATCTTGCCGTTCGCGGTGCGCGGCAGCGTCCGCGGCGCCAGCACCACCACCCTGTCCGGAGCAAAGCCGAGCGCCGCCTCGACCGCGCTGGCCACGGCCGCCGCGAGCCGCGGCAGCGCGGCCTGGGGATCGGCTTCGACGGCGAGGACGATCTCCTCGGTGGCGGCATCGGACGCCGGGGGCAGCCCGACCGCGGCGGCAACCCGCAGCCCAGGCACACCGGCCACGGCCTCCTCGATCTCACGGGGTGCCAGCGGCACGCCGCCCCTCTTGAGCAAGGCCCGCCGGCGGCCCAGGACATAGAGATGCCCGTCGGCGTCGAGCTGGCCGATGTCGCCGGTATGGAGCCAGCTGTCGCGCAACGCCTCCCGGCTCGCCTCCTCCGCCTCGAAGTAGCCGGCGAAGACGGCGGGACCGCGCACCAGGATCTCGCCAGGCATGTCACCGTCGATCCGCACCTCGACCCCGGGGATCGGACGGCCGCAGGAGACATTGCCCCGGGCATCCACCCGCAACGGTTCTCCGGGCCGCAGGCCGGTCACCCCCAGCGTCGCCTCGGCGAGCCCATAGCCGGGACGGATCACGCCCGGCACGCCGAAGCGCTCCTCGAAGGCGAGGATCGTGCTCTGGCGGACCGGCTCGCCGCCGTTGGTCGCGTAGCGGAGCGACGACAGGTCGAGACCCTGGGGATCCACGAGCCGCACCGCCAAGCGGTAGGCGAAGTCCGGAGCGCCCAGGATGGTGGCGCGGACGGCCGCGGCGGTCCCCAGCCACGCCGGGAGCGTACGGATCGCCGGAGTGACCAGATGACAGGCCGCGCCGAAAAACACCGGGCCGAGCACGAATCGGAGCAGGCCGAGGTCGTGCCATGGCGGCACCCAGCTCACCAGGACGTCGCGCGGCCCGATGTCGAGCAGATCGCGGGCGGCCTGCAACGAGGCGATCGCGTTGCGCTGGAGGATGACCACGGCGCGCGGCTCGCCGGACGTCCCGGAGGTGGGCTGGAGAAAGGCGACGTCCTCGCCATCGACAGGCGGCGGGGGCAAGGTGGCGGTTATGCGAGGCACCTCCGCGAGCGGCATCCAGCGCAGCCCGGCTTGCGCCAGCGCGTCCGCCAGCTCGCGCGCATTCCGGCCGACCAGCGTCAGGCAAGGCCGCACCCGCGCGGCCCGCCGGGCTCCGGCCGCCGGCGGCG
>JBKKAU010000965.1:0-19353 GCA_046714475.1 Thermoanaerobaculia bacterium | reverse complement strand
CCCCTGCCCCCCTCTCCCGCCACGCCTCCCGACCTCCCCGGGAGAGGGGGGAAGAGATGGACTCATTCCTGGAGGGGTTTCATCGCGGCTTCGAGCTCGGCTATCTCCTGGACAAGTACAGCCAACTCCGGAGCGCGCGGCTCGGTGGTCAGGAGTGCATAGGCACGTTCATAGGCGACTTGGGCTACTGGGAATTGCTGTAATGCGCGACAAAGCCGCGCACGTATCCACTCAGCCTTGGCGGACATGCGTGTAGAGGTGAGACGGCTATAGACAGGCTCTAGGAGTACCAGGGCCGATGCAGCCGCGGCCAGCCGGCCGTCTGCGATCAGCGCCTCCAGCAGGTTGTGGCCTGTCGAAGCGACAACGTCGAGGGGCGCATCGGGTCCAAGGAGAGCGAGAGCAGTCCGGAAAGCGCGAAGTGCTTGCCGCCGATCTCCAGAGTCCACGTAGACGATCCCGAGAAGGTTCCATGTGCGCGCCTCGCTTTGGGAATCGCCGGTTTGTTTATAGGCCTCGATCGCAGTGGTGAGAAGCTGCGCAGCGCGCTCGATCCTGCCGGTATTCCGATAAAGGCTGGCTCTGACTTCGAGGAGGTTCGACCTCGTCGACGAATCGGACGCTGGTAGTGCGGCGGCACGCTCCAGCGCCCTCTCCGCCTCCTGGTAGCGGCCAACGATTCGAAGCGCATTTCCGTATAGCGTCCATGCGGCGACCACTAGATCAGGCGGTAGTTCGTGACTTTTCTCTTCCGCCAGGGCAACGGCCGTGCTCGCAATCCTGAGCATCGTCGCATGGTCGTGGTAGCGACTAGCGAACGCTGAGTCCAGCAACTCTTTCACTCTTTCAGCGCTCGCAAGTCGCTTGCGTCGCAGCTCCATCAGCGCTCCTTCCGGTCTTGAGATACGGCCGGAAAGTATACGCGGAAGGATCGGGGCGGGTGCTCAACTTCCTGGAGGCGGTTCTTGGGGGCAGCCCCAAGGATCCCAGGAGCAACCGCTTTGGGTCATCGGCCCATCCGGCGTAGAGGCGGTCGGCGGCTGTTCGGTGGGGGTCTGCTTGTCGAAGCCCAGCGCTGCGGCTGTGGCGTGAACGAGGGCGCTCCCCCAGCCTGTGGAGAGGAGCATGGCGAGTGCAAACGCAGTAAGACGCATCGGACACCTCCTTGAAATCGGATACGCATTGTCGCGAAGCCAGGATGATTTTATGGCAATCGGCGACGGCGACGAAAGCGCGACCGTGACGGCCTCTCATGAGGAAAGGTGCGGCGGGGCAGGCCAGGTGGTGACGCGGAAACCTACCTGGGGCAGAGCTGAGTTGCTGGGCAGGGGGCACGACGTACGTCGGGCGAAGCTGGGGGTTGCCGGGGTCGCTCTAGCGCCACATCTGCCCGCCTGGCGAAGGCTCCGGATCTGCCACGAGCGGGCGCACGACCTCGGCCCAGACCCTCTCGCCGCGGATCTCTCCGACCAGCCGCTGTGCCTCCTCCTCGTCCACGCAGATCACCACGCCGAGCCCGTGGTAGTGCAGATCCTCGGCGAGCAGACCGGGCCTCTGGAGCTTCCTCAGCCAAGGCAGTGCCCAGCTGACCTGCTCGTAGTCGGCAAGCACGTCGGCCGTGGCCCTGAACCGCAGCAGTACACCGCACGCTCCGGCGTCCCCCAGAGCTCGCCGCACGACATTGCCGAGGCTATGGATCTCCACGATCGGCCTCCGCCGTCGGCGGGTCCGCGGCGTTGCGAAGAGCGTGGAGGGCCGGCTGCAGCCAGTCGTTGAGCACGCATTCGATGAGCGCCCGGACCTCCGCCGCGGGTCCCATCTCGTCGGCGTCCAGCAGCAGGACCCTTTCCGCCACCGATTCCGGCAGGCTGGCGTGCACGCCCAGGAGCCGGTAGGCGAGCGCTTCCAGCTCCGCGGCGATCGCCCGGAGCTGCTCCCTTGCCTCCTCGACGCCCTCCCCCCGATCAGATCGCATTCAATTCGGTCATCTCCCGGGCCGCTTCGCGGATCACGGAGCTTCGGCTCGGGAGGTGCCAGGCTTCACGGGTCACCGCGACGCATGCAGGGCAGCCGGTCAGCAGATGGCGGACGACCGCTCGCCGCTCCGTCCTGGAGACCTCGCTGCGCAGGAAGCGCAGCAGGAGATCCTTGGGCGGGTGCTCGCGGTAACTCATGGGGAAAAGGATGGAGGAAGGGAGCCGCCGCCGCGCCGCCTCAAGAGAGAGACCCGGCGGGTGACGGGGAGGGGCACGATTTTCCGGAGGAGAGCGACGGCTTCCCAATTTCGTTGCCATCCGATGTCACCAGAACACGGTTTCGCGCACACCATCTACTTATGGAAGCGCTTCAAGATTGGGGAGTGGAGCATGCCGCGGAAGCCGCCGCCGCCCGAAGGGCTGGTGCTCAAGATCCTGCGCGAGGCCTTGGGCTGGAAGCAGGAGGATCTCGCCCGCGAGGCGGGGATGGACAAGGACGAGATCTCCGACCTGGAGCGGGGGCGCCGGCCCCTGTCGCGCGAGCGGCTGGGCGAGTTGGCGAAGGTCATGAACCCTTCCGCCGTGCTCGTCGAAGGGCTGTCGCGGAGTCTCGATTGGCTGCTGCCGGCCCAAGAGGCTCCCGGCCGGCCGCCGGAGCTTTCAATCCAGGAGCGGCAGGCGATCGCCGGAGCGGGCATGGCTCTCGGGTGGACGGCGGCCGAAGCGATCCGCGCGCAATGGCTGGAGGAGCACATTCGGCACGACCGCGGCGAGGCCGAGCGGCTCTGGCAGATTCTCAAGGGCTGCACGCCGGCGGAGCGGCGGCTGTTGGCTGAGAAGGGACCGGGGTTCACCGGCTGGGCGCTGGTCGAAACGCTGTGCGTCGAGAGCGAACGGGCCGCGGCGTCCAACGCCGGTAAGGCTCTGGAGCTGGCCGAACTGGCCCTGGCTGTCGCCGGGCGGACCGCCGATGGAATCGTCCGGCAGGCCCACGTCCAGGGCTTCGCCTGGGCCCATCTCGCCAACGCCCGCCGGGTAGCTAACGACCTGCCCGGCGCGGACGAGGCCTTCTCCCGCGCCTGGGGTTTCTGGCAGGCCGGAGGGGCGGCCGGAGCCGGCCCGCTGGAGGAGTCACGCCTTTTCGATCTGGAGGCCTCGCTGCGGCGGGCTCAGCGGCGACTTCCTGAGGCCGTCGGGCTACTCGACCGGGCACTCGATGCCTGTCGTAGCCCGGAGATGGAGGGGAGAGTGTTCCTGAAGAGGGCATCCGTTCTGGAACAGATGGGTAGGATCGAGGAGGCGATCGAGGCGCTCAAGCAGGCTGCCTCGCGGGTCGACAGCGAGAAGGAGCCGCGGCACCTGTTCGCCATCCGGTTCAACATGACGGTGAACGCGCTCCACCTGGGTTGGTTCGACCGGACTGAGGGGTGGGTGGAAGAAGCCCGCGAGCTGGCCCTGCGGCTCGGCAATGAGCTCGACCTGGTCCGCGTCTTGTGGCTGGAAGCGCGAGTGTCGGCCGGGCTCGGGCGGCTGGAAGAGGCAGAGGTCGCCCTGGAACAGGTCGTATGGGAGTTTACGGCGCGTAGCCTCGTCTTCGATGCCGCCCTCGCCGCGCTCGAGCTGGCGCGCCTCTTCCTGCGACAGGGCCGCACGGCCGAGGTGCGCGGTCTGGCCCTGCGGATCGCGCCGGTGTTCCAGCGGTTGGAGGTGGACCGCGAGGCCTTGGAAGCTGTAAACCTGTTCTGGCAGGCCGCCATCCGCGAGACCGCCACGGTGGAGATGGCAGAGCGGGCTCTTGGGGAGCTGTGTCGGCCTCGCCCCCGGCCGGGAGGGACCGAGTGAGCCGGTTTGCAGAGAGAGCCGCCGGGCGGAAGGCCGAGCCCGGCGGGAAGGATCAACGCTTACGGGATGCACTGGCCGCTGGGATCGATCCCGCAGCCTTCTTTGTTTCGGATCGACACCGCACGTTTGCCGTCTGGGTCGATTCCGCACCCCTCCTTTTCCCACCTGCCCGCAGATCTGCCGCTGGGATCGATCCCGCAGCCCGCCTTCTGTGGGGTAGACGCGGCGCACTGCGCACCGTTGCTAGCGCTAGGGCTACCGCTGGGGTCGATGAGGCATCCTTCCTTATCCCAGAGCCGGGCCAGGAGACCCCAAGCCCGAGGAAAGAGGTCGGACGGTGACGACAGAACCGAGGCCCAGGATTTGTTGAGCGGCTGGGCCGCGGCAGCCCAGGGCGCGAACAGGACGGAGCCGAGGACCAGCACGACTGCGAGATGACGAATGGGGCGAGGCGACATGAACGTCTCCTTCTCCGGGCTGTTCCGGCGCGACCTCCATGGCCGGCTGGACAGCCTTTCGAGGAGTATGGTGCTCCTCCGGACCACGGAAAACCGGGCTGCGACCCGCCGCACGGCGGGGCGGCGCCCCCAGGGAGGCCGGAATGGCGAAACAGGATGAAGGAGAGAGTGGCGCCTGGACGGTGCGGCTCCTGCGGTTCATCAGCAAAAAGAGCCAGCGGAGGTTTGCCCGAGCCGCGGCCATGAGCCCCAAGGAGATCTGGGCTTACGAGGCCGGCCGGCAGGTGCCTACGCGAGCGACCCTGGAGCGCTTGGCCGCCAAGAACAACCTGCGTCTGAGCGAAGTCGAGCCGCTGGTGCCTGCCCTGATCCGGCTGGACCGCCGTGCCGCAGGCAAGGAAGCCCCCGCGTCCGTGGTCGATGAGGTGGTGGCGGAGAGGCTCGCGCGGGCCGCTCTCACCGCCATCGAGGCGGAGCTGCCCAGGATCTTGGAGGAACTCCCCGCGCTCGAAACGGTGCGCACCGCCGAGGCGGAGCGGGTCGTGGCCGCGGACCTCTGGAACCTCCTAGCCGCCTGTCCCCCAGGCGAGAGGCGGGTGCTGATGGGCAAAGACCCGGCGTTCGCCACCTGGGCTGTCGTGGAGAGGCTCTGTTCAGAGAGCGAATGGGCCGCGGCCTCCGATGCCGGTGAGGCGCTCGACATGGCCAGGCTGGCCCTGCTGGCAGCCGACCAGGTTAAAGGCGAGGCGGAGCGTGCACGCCTGCAGGGTTACGCCTGGGCGCACCTCGCCAACGCCCGGCGGGTGGGGAACGATCACGACTGCGCGGAGAGGGAGCTTGCCCAAGCCTGGGAACTGTGGCTGGCGGGCGCCCCGGCGACCTACCTACCGCTGGACGAGTCCCGGCTCTTCGATCTGGAGGCGTCCCTGCGGCGCGCCCAGCGCCGGCTCCCTGAGGCCCTGGACTGCCTCGATGACGCGCTGGCCGTCTGCCGGACGCCGCAGGCGGAAGGGCGTATTCTGCTCAAGAAGGCTTCTATCCTGGAGCAGATGGGAGACGCCGAAGCCGCGCTTGAGGCGCTCGCCGCTGCGCTTTCTCTGGTCGACCGTGCCGAGGAGCCGAGGCAGGTGTTCGGGGTCCAGTTCAACCGCGTCGTTAATCTCCTGCACCTGGCTCGTTTCGGCGAGGCCGGCGCGCTGCTGCCGGAGGTGCGGGAGCTAGCGGAGGGGCTCGGCCACGACTTGGACCTGCTCCGGGTCCGCTGGCTGGAGGGGCGGGTTCTCGCCGGGCTGGGGCGGGCGGACGAGGCAAAAGCGATCTTGGAAGAGGTGCGGCAGAGTTTTACAGACCGCAACCTCCCCTATGACACGGCTCTAGCAACCCTGGACTTGGCGATCGTGCTCCTGGAGCGGGACGAGACCGCCCGGGTGCGCGGCCTTGTCGGGGAGATGCTCTGGCTCTTCAAAGCGCAAGGCATTCCACGCGAAGCCTTGGCCGCCCTGCGGCTCTTCCAACAGGCCGCCGAGCGTGACGCGGCGACCGTGGAGCTGGCGCGTGGGGTGGTGGAGTCGCTCCGGAAGGGGGCGTAGCAGTGGGCTGCACCACGAAGAGGGTGGCGCCTACGCCCGTGATTGACGCCTTCGGTGGCGAAGCTGCTATCATCGGCTCCGTCAGTCAACTCTCTGAGTGTCCACTACTTGCGTCCGCCGCATGCAGCAGACTCCTGAACAGAAAGCCCGTCAGCGGATCGACGCGCAACTCGAGGCGGCCGGCTGGAAGGTCCAGGACGCTGACTCCATTGAGCTGACTGCTGGTCGGGGCATTGCCGTCCGAGAGTTCCGTCTGAAGACGGGGTTCGGCGCTGCTGACTACCTCCTCTATATTGACCGTAAGGCTGCCGGCGCCCTGGAAGCCAAAGCGGAGGGGACCTTGACCGGCGTCGAAGCGCAGTCGGCCAAGTATTCCGAGGGGCTGCCGGAAAATCTCCGGGCTTGGCGGCGTCCCCTCCCCTTCCTTTTCGAGTCGAACGGCTCGATCACCCAGTTCACCAACGGTCTGGACCCCGTGCCGCGTAGTCGCCAGATCTTCCATCTACCGCGCCCGGAGACGCTCGCGGACCTCCTTGACAGCCCTCAGCCGCTTCGGGCTTTCCTGCGCGAGATGCCTCCATTGGATGAAACTGGCCTCTGGCGCGTGCAGGCGGAGGCGATCCGCAAGCTGGAACAGTCCTTCGCTCTCGGCAAGCCGCGCGCGCTGATCCAGATGGCGACCGGCTCGGGCAAGACCTTCACCGCGGTGAACGTCTGCTACCGCCTCCTCCGGTTCGCCAAGGCCCGGCGCATCCTCTTCCTCGTCGACCGCTCGAATCTCGGAATCCAGGCCGAAGGGGAGTTTCGCGACTTCACCGCGCCGGACGATCGTCGGAAGTTTCCGGATCTGTACCCCATTCAGCGCTTGCAGGGGAATCAGATCAACTCCGCGACCAAGGTGGTGATCACCACCATCCAGCGCCTCTACTCGATTCTCAAGGGCGACCCGGAGTTCGACCCCGAGAACGAGGTGGGCTCTGCATTCGACACTGCCCGGCCCTGGAACGGTCCGCCGCCCCAGGTGGAATACAACGAGGGGTTGCCGCCCGAGTTCTTCGACTTCATCGTTATCGACGAGTGCCACCGCTCGATCTATGAATTGTGGAGCCAGGTTCTGCTCTACTTCGACGCGTTCCTCGTTGGCCTCACCGCTACCCCCTCCAAGCGGACTATCGCGTTCTTCAACCAAAACATGGTCCAGGACTATGGCCATGACGAGGCCGTGGTCGACGGCGTGAACGTGGACTACGATGTCTACCGCATCCGCACCCGTGTGACCGAGCAGGGCGCCACCATCGAAGTGCCGGAGGATGAGCCGGTCTACGTCGAGAAGCGCCACAAGCTGACCCGAGCCGAGCGGCTCGAACAGTTGGACCAGGATCTAACCTATAGCGCGAATCAGTTGGACCGCGACGTCGTGTCTGAAAGCCAGATCCGGACGGCTCTTCAGGCGTTCCGCCACCGCGTTCTCCCCCACGGCTTCCCCGATCGCACCGAGGTTCCCAAAACTCTGATCTTCGCCAAGGACGATTCGCACGCGGATGACATCGTCCGAATCGCCCGCGAGGTGTTTGACGAGGGCAACGACTTTTGCCAAAAGATCACCTACCGCACGGGGTTCACGCGTCGTACACGGAGGGTCACGAACGAGGATGGAACGGAATCCGAGGTCACCGATTGGGTCAGGACCTCCACCCTGTCGGCGGAGGACATCCTCACCAACTTCCGGATCAACTACTCGCCTCGTATCGCAGTAACAGTCGACATGATCGCGACGGGTACGGACGTCAAGCCCATCGAGGTGGTCTTCTTCCTGCGCAATGTGAAGTCCACCGGCTTGTTCGAGCAGATGAAGGGGCGGGGTGTACGGGTGCTCACCCTCGACAAGCTCCGGGAGGTCACGCCCAGCGCTCGCCGGGCCAAGGAGCGCTTCCTGGTGGTTGATGCGGTCGGGATCTGCGAGCACAGCCTGACCGAATCGCAGACTCTCAACCGGCAGCCCACTGTCAATCTCCCCAAGCTGCTCGAATACGTGGCCCAAGGAGGGCTTGACCAAGACGCCCTCGTCACTCTCGCGGGCCGGCTCGCCCGGCTACAGCGCGACCTCTCTCCGCCGCAACTAGCCGAACTCCAGGAACTGGCGGACGGTCAAAGTCTATCGGCGCTTGCCCGTTCCCTAGTCCAGGCCTGTAACTTGGACCGTCAAATCGCCGCGGCGAAGGAGAAATTCGCCACCGAGGACCCAACGCCGAAGCAAGTCAGCAAGGCGGCGGAGGATCTCGCACAGCACGCGGTGACGCCGTTCCTCAAAGCAGCATTCCGCAGACGGATTCTCGAGATCCGGCAGCAGAACGAGCAGACCATGGACCGGCATACACTCGACGAGTTGCTCTATGCCGGGATCGACGCGGCTTCGGTCGAGAAGGCGGAGACGCGGGTTCAGGTCTTCCGCCGGTGGTTGGAGGAAAACCGCGACGAGCTGACGGCCATTCAGACTCTCTACTCGGGCACCCGGCCGCTCCGGTTGTCGCTTCAGGATCTCCGGCAATTGCGAGATGCGCTGTCCCGTCCGCCCCTCACGGCGACTCCACAGCAACTCTGGAGAGCCTTCGAGGTCGTCGAAGGCACCGCTTCGGCAGAGGAAACCTCAGAGCGGCGAGGCGGCGAGGTGCTCACCGATCTTGTTGCGCTGGTCCGACATGCGCTGATTCCGGACTTCTCGCTCGTGCCGTATGCCCAAGAGGTTCGGCACCGTTATACAGAGTGGAGAGCGAGCCAAGCACAGGCCGGACGGACTTTCACGGCCGAGCAGAGCGAGTGGCTCGGCCGCATGGCGGAGCACATCGCGACGAGCCTGAGCATCGAGCCTGAGGACTTCGAGGACGGCTGGTTCGGCCAACAGGGAAGCCTCGGGCGGGCTTACGCGCTTTTTGGTTCACAGCTCCAGCCTTTGATGGCAGAGCTCAATGAGCGATTGGCGGCGTGACAGAGCTTTCGAAGGTCGCCACTCCCCTGCCTCGCGGCTGGTGCTGGACGACTTTAGGTGAATGCAGTCTGTTCACTCAATATGGAACTTCCTCAAAGTCCAACTCAGGCTTGGCAGGAGTTCCTATTTTGCGGATGGGCAACATCAGCTCAGATGGTAAACTTGATCTTTCCCAGCTGAAGTATCTTCCTTCGAGCCATCGCGATTTTCCTGGCCTCCTGCTTGAAAAGGGAGATCTGCTCTTCAATCGCACGAATAGTGCCGAGCTTGTGGGAAAGACCCTCGTCTATAAAGGCGTACCCTTCCCATGTTCATTTGCTTCTTATCTGATTCGCGTTCGCCTCGGAAAGGGCGTGCTGCCCGATCTAGTTGCGGCGTTCCTAAATGGACCTCTTGGCCGCAGCTGGATCAAGACAGTGGTCAATCAGACTGTGGGTCAAGCCAATGTAAACGGATCCAAACTCAGTAGTTTTTCCTTCCCGCTGCCCCCTCTGGGCGAACAGAGGCGGATCGTAGATGCCCTCGATGAGCTACTCTCAGATCTTGACGCCGGAGTCGAATCTCTGCGGCAGGCGCAGGCAAAGCTGAATTTTTATCGAATAGTCGTGCTCAAGGCTGCAGTGGAGGGACGACTTACCGCTGATTGGCGGAAGCATAACTCAGGGGCTGAGTCTGCTTCCGAGTTGCTGAAACGTATTCTTGTTGAACGACGGCGGCTATGGGAAGAAAAGCAGCTCGGCAAGTTTACGGAGAAAGGGAAAAGACCTCCTAAGAATCGGAGGCGGCACTACCGCGAAGCCCTAACTCCTGACATCGCGAATCTTCCCCCATTGCCTGAGAATTGGTGCTGGGTAACGCTAGACCAGCTTGCAGCCATAGCTGGCGGAGTTACTAAGGGGCAGACGATTCCGTCGGGTGCAAAGGTGCGCCGTGTGCCGTATCTGCGGGTGGCTAATGTCCAGAGAGGCTTTCTCAATCTCCAAGAGATCAAGGAAATAGCGGCCTTGGAAGCTGATATCAAGGCTTTGACTCTCGAACCAGGAGACATTCTGTTCAACGAGGGTGGTGACAGGGACAAGCTCGGACGAGGCTGGATTTGGGAGGGGCAAATCCAGAGCTGCATCCATCAGAACCATGTGTTCCGAGCGCGCTTATTTCTAAAGGAAGTTCAGCCTAAACTGGTTTCTTGGTGTGGCAATTCTTATGGGCAAGAGTGGTTCCTGAGGGCCGGAAAACAATCGGTTAATCTGGCTTCCATCAATCTTAACGTACTTCGTTCATTTCCTCTCCCGCTTGCCCCTGTCGAGGAGCAACAAGCAATTGTTGAGCTTGTAGAAGAGCAGCTTTCCGTGGTTGATCACTGGGAAACTGATCTTCAAACGAAGGTTGGTGCCTCTCGGGCGCTTAGGCAATCTATCCTCCATCGGGCCTTTACCGGCCAGCTAGTTCCCCAAGATCCAACTGATGAGCCCGCCGAAGAGATCCTTAAGCGGATCGCAGCTGAGCGTACGCAGCGCTCCCAGTCGGCATCAGTACGAAAGGCAAAGAGAACCTAGATCCCATGGAAACCAACCAGATTGGCAACCGTGCCTGGAGCTATGCTCAGGTCCTTCGAGACGATGGGCTGAGCTATATGGAGTACGTCGAGCAGCTTACACTACTCCTCTTCCTCAAGATGGCCGACCAGCGGACAAAGGCGCCTTATAATCAGCCCGCTCTCGTGCCTAAGAATCTAGGCTGGAAGAGCCTGCTGCGCCTTGATGGACCCGAACTCGAGGTTCACTACCGCAAGATCCTCGAACAGTTGGGGAAGAAGAGCGGCATGCTTGGCGTGATCTTCCAGCATGCCCGTTGCGAGATCCAGAATCCGGCGACCTTGAAGCAGTTGATCGTAAACCTCATCGACAAAGTAGATTGGCTGGGCCTCCCTGTCGACGTTAAGGGCACCATCTACGAAGAGCTGCTCCAGCGCTCCGCCGCCGAATCCACCAAGGGGGCGGGGCAGTACTTCACGCCGCGCCCAGTCATCCAGGCTCTGTGTGACGTCATGCAGCCGACGCCGGAGGATCGTATCTGCGACCCGGCGGCCGGCACGGGCGGTTTCCTCTTCACCGCCTACAATCACGTGCTGGATCAGTACGAATCCCGTCTCGACCGCGATGAAAAGCGGACCCTGCGCGAGGAGCTCGTGGAGGGGATGGAACTGACCGCAAAAGTCGGCCGCCTGTGCGCCATGAATCTCTACCTACATGGCATCGGGGGGGAAAAGGTTGTTATCCATACCGGGCATGACAGCCTAGGGGCATCCTGGTCTAAAGAGTACTCCATGGTCCTTACGAATCCGCCGTTCGGCAAGAAGAGCACTCTGACTTTCGTCAACGATGAAGGGGACGCCGGCCGGGAAGACCGAGTCATCTTACGCGACGATTTCTGGACCAGCACAAGCAATAAACAGCTCAACTTCCTTCAGCACATCTACACCTTGCTCAGGATCGATGGCCGGGCCGCAGTGGTTCTTCCCGACAATGTTCTCTTTGAGGGAGGTGCTGGGGAAAAGGTCCGCCGCAATCTTTTGCAGAAATGCCGTGTCCACACGCTGCTGCGCCTACCGACGGGGATCTGGTACTCGCCTGGCGTCAAGGCCAATGTCCTCTTCTTTGATAAGAAGGAAGGTCGTGCCAAACCCTGGACGGACAAGCTTTGGGTCTACGACTTGCGTACCAATCTCCACTTCACACTCAAGCAGAGTCCGATTCATCGCCAGGATTTCGACGAGTTTGTTGAATGCTTCCGCCCCGGCGTCCTCCAGAAGCGCCGCGCCACCTGGAGCGAGAGCAACCCAGAGGGGCGGTGGCGAAGCTTCAGCTACGAAGATCTTGAGAAGCGGGATAAGCTGAACCTCGATCTCTTCTGGATCAAGGACCGCAGTCTGACCGACGCAGAATCGCTTCCCGCCCCTGACATTCTGGCCCAGGAGATTGCCGACGACCTGGAGGCGGCTCTCGAGCAGTTCACCAAGATCGCTGCGCGGCTCGGACGGCTCGCATAGAATGGACGGACTGTCCCAGTTCTTAGGGCCGAACACGGCACAGGCCAGAGAGGGCGGGCCGCCGCTAGCCGGTTCTCCTCGGGGTACATTTTATGAGCGTACGAGCAAAGTGTGCCTGGAATGTATATATAATACCTTGCATAAAGGTAGCCGAGGAGAGTGCTAATGGCAGACGCAGCGTATCGGGAGCCGATGGTACATATTGTACTGGAGGCCATCGAAGATCCTGTCGCGGATTTAATCTTTGTGCACGGGTTAGGCGGTGATGCCGTTGGCACTTGGAGTTTGGGTGATACTCCATCATGGGGTGAATGGTTACGTTCGGACTTTCGTAAGGTAGCAATTTGGTCGCTCGATTACCCGGCAAGCCCGACCGATTGGCGGGGGCACACCATGCCCTTGCCCGATCGAGCAGTGAATGTGTTGAGCCTTCTACATGCGAGTGGTCTTGGCACGCGTCCGCTAATCTTTATAGCCCATTCATTGGGTGGCTTGCTTGTCAAGCAGATGTTGCGAGTTGCCTCCGATCGGCATCTAGAAATTCGTCACAATGTAGTTGGTGTAGTTTTTCTTTCTACGCCCCATTCTGGTTCGCTGATGGCAAGCTTAGTAGGTCTTGTTAAGCTTCTGGCTCCATCGGATTCCATTGGAGATCTAGAGGCCCATTCCCCAGCATTGCGTGACCTGAACCAATGGTTTCGCGACCATCACCAGGGAATTAATATTTCTGTGCTCTATGAGGCGAGGGACACTCACGGGATTCGTGTCGTAGATCCTACCTCTGCTGACCCTGGAATTACGGGTGTTCGTCCTGTGCCTGTTGACCATGATCATTTTTCTATCTGCAAGCCTCGATCAAGGGATGGCAATATTTATTCTATGATTAGGCAATTCGTGCATTCAACCCTGTCGGCAACAGGAATATCTTTGAGTCCATTGAGTATGTCGGTTACACCTCTTCCTAGGCTCGCGGACAGCGCTTTAACTTATCCTGAAAAGAAATTGACCATGCGTAAGTGGACTAGGGGTAAGGCAGCAGTCCCAATTTTTGCTGTCTTGGCCTGTCTTGTACTTGTTATCGTTCTTGGGGTGAGAGAGTTTAATAAAGCACCTGGGGAAGGCTTGACCCCAAGGAAAGATCGCCCGGATCCAGGGCCAGTCGCTGCCACCGAGCAGAGTCCGGCCGAGGGCAAGGGTGAGGAAGGGGGTATCTACGGAGAAGGTGAGCGTACGCACGTCCTCTTTGGCGGGTTGGTTGCGCTTGTGCCGGAGACCACGGCATTGGGAGCCAATCATATTACAGCTCTAATGCTAGATGCTCGGACCGGAACGCGTAGAAACTGCTCTTCTCCTTACAGACCTTTGTTGAAGTTGGAGACATCCCCTTCGGAGTGCCTCGAAGCTGGATGCACCCTCATGTCAAGGGGGGGGAGGGGGGAGGGGGTCCTTTGCACATGCTCGCTCGATCGGCAGGATGTCTCGATAGATCCTGATGTGGATCCTCCCTTGCAAATTCTTAGGAGAGAGCCGCCCAATATCTTTCCTGCTCAAGCGACGGCAGGAGACTTTTCCTATATCATCAACTTGTCCCGACCTCCCTTGGACCAAGTTATAGATCCTAAGTACCTTGGCTCTTGGCCTCCACAGAAGCTCCTGGCGAGAATGAGGGTTCCTTTTGAGTCGATCACCGCGTGTAATCTTAGCTCTTCGAAAGACGTGCCTGGTCGAGTATTGGCGATGGATTTTAGAAAACAAAATCTTCGTCTCGCAAGAGAAGATGATGTGCGTCAAGCAGTGGCAGAAGAGGCGGTGGTGTCATTTAGGCCGGCATATCCGCTTGTTACTGTAACGATTCGAGACTTTGGTGGGGATAATCCTCGGAGTATGACTGTTAGGCGCGGTCCAATCTTTTTTCTCAACGAGCAGGAGCAGTTCTTGCCTCCGGGGGCCGACTGTGCGACTGACATCAGCATGGATTTTGCCCTATTCTACGAGCTATCTTTGAATCCGCCGGCTTGGGAAGATCGGCTGATTCCTCATCTAAGGCAGGATCTTGTGAGTGATAACAATTTTGACGCCCCTGTGTGCTCTAGGTTCAAGTTTAGGTTCCAGCATCACCCGGTCACGCCGCTTGCGGTGTTTGATCGTTAATTGTTCAGAGTTCGGTTGCTGGTAATTAGGCGCGCCTAGGCGCGCCACGGGAGATGTGCCGTTCCTCGATACCGGGAAGCACGAGATGCGTCTCAAGCTCCAAACCTTCGAGCCCTTTAGATAGCTCCTCTCCAGAGAGACGTAGCGGCCTGCCTGAACCGTCCCGAAGTGCATAGGTGCCGACTGCGTTCAACTTGCTGGACGGCATCGTCGGGCACCAGGTCCAGATCTCCCGAGGAGTGATTCCTACCTCGAAGCGATACCAGAAGCTCGGAGTGGCGACCTCGCTTGCGCGGAGCTGGGCGGCGAGGTGAACGAGCCTGGGCTCTTTGGCGAGCCATAGCTTCTGGACGAGGGCAAAGCCCAGCTGGGAGCGGTGGGTGATCTCCGGGACTCGGCCGTTGATTCCCGCCAGGGTACGGTAGATCTGGTCCCGGTTTCCGTTGCTTGGGGCGAAGGTACCGTCGTTCTTGTTGACGCGGCAGCCGGCCGCCACGATGCCAACGGGTGTGTAACAGGGCTGGCACCAGGACATGTCGTGGTAGAGCCATTCCGCCAGCGCGCGGGCCAGGGCGGAGCGGCTGCCCCGGGTGGCGAGCAGGGCCGCGCCGATCGCACCGTAGTAGAGCTGGGCATGGCTGGTGGTCCGTTCCTCCGTGCGTCCGGTTCGTGCGTTCGGCCCCGGCCATACCGCATAGAGCCCGCAGCCCGAGGGGCTTGTCTGTGCTTTCAACAGGTCCAGGAGGATCTTTTCGGCCTGGCTCTTTTCGGCACCCTTGGCTGCGATGAACCTCACAACGGCGCCGAGCATCACGCGGTTGACGGTGGTCCTTGGAGCCTCCACATACGTAATCGACCCACCTTTGGCCCACGATTGGAGCTGGCCTAGATCGAACTGCTCGATGCCGCCCATCGCCTTCTACTCTTCAGCCGCCAGACGTCGGGTGAGGTCTTCGTTGGCGCGGGTGAGGGCCTCCAGCTTGCCTTGCATCTGAGCCTCCAGGGCGGCCAGCTCGGCCTTGTGGCGGCGCTCGCGCTCTCCGGCGAGGGCCTGCAGGGCTTCCCGTTCGCGTTGGTAGGCCTCCTGGCGCAGAGCGTGGCCCTCCTCGAGGATGCGGACGTCGAGCTGGAGCTGCTCCTGGCGCTTTTCCTGGCGGCGTTGGAGCCAGCGGCGGAGGACCTCCAGGAAGGCGGCGCTGCCCCCGAGGGCGGCCAGGCCGGTGATGGTGCGGTCGACGAGCTCGCTCATGCGCGAGGCCCGCGAGATCCTCAGGCGATAGCCGGAGCTGAGGGAGAGATTGACTTGCATCGTGGCCTCCGGAAGGAAGACCCGCCCGGCGTCGACGACAGCGCCGGGCGGGTTGGGTTGGGCTACTCGGGGTGGGGCATCAGCCGCGCTTCTTGCCCGGCATTGCCGGCTGGGTGGCCACGGCGGTCTCCGGGTCCTGGACGCGCTCGGACTTGAGCTTGGTGACCGGGACGCCCGGAGGGGCGGACTGGACCTCCTCGAACCGCAGGTAGGGGTCGCCGGTGATCTCCGGGGGGAGCCCGGCCGCGCGGATGTAGACCGGCTCGAGGCCGAAGGTCAGCACCTGGCCGTCCACGGTGACGCTGCGGGTGGCGGCGACGGTGTCCAGCACACTGCCGGTGACGCGGATCTTGTACACGTTCATCTCGTTTCTCCTTTCGTACTACGTGGGTTGAACCCGGACGGCGGTTTGCCAGAACGCCGGTGTGACGCCGTACATGGCATCCATGCCGAACGGGATGTAACGCGAGGCGAACTCTTTGGATTGATCGAACCTGAGCCCCTGGGGCTCGCGCGAGACCACGAAGATCGCGGGGCGCGGGCCGTTGGGGGTGGCGAGGACGATGTCGACGGTGTTCTCGGTGTTGGCTTTGGGCTTGAAGTCGCGGACCAGCTCGAAGGCGCCCTGCCAGAGGTTGGGATCGGCGCCGAAGCTCTTTTCAGTGCGCAGCTTCTCGTAGGCGGACCAGACCTTCTGCGAGCGGACGAAGACCACCAGGCCCTTGCGGACCTCGTCGCTGCGCACCAGCTCGTCGCGGAGGATGGAGTTGGCCATGAGCCGGTCCACGGCCGCGGACAGCTCTTCGCGGACTTCGATCACGTCCGGGGCGGCGGGGTCGGCGCGGGTGACGGAGACGAGGTTGGAGGCCAGGGAGCCGTCCGGGTGCTTGTGGGTGTCGTCGAAGAAGTCCTGGCCGTCGTAGGTGAGCTGGTTCTCTCGGAGGACGCGGTAGGCCAGCAGGACCTTGCCGACGGCGAAGGCGCGGCCGATGCGGGTGGCCTTCTCGGTGGCCTGGAGGAGGGCCGTTCCCCGCTCGATGTCGATGGAGTCGAAGTCGAGGGTGACCTCGTACAGCTCGGGGCGGATCTTGAGCCTGCCGGCGAAGCCCTGCTGGGCGACGCGGTCGCCGATCCACTTGCGCAGCTCGGGGAAGACGGCGGCCCATTCGAGGTTGACCTCCTCGGCGAGTGAGGGGTCGGAGACGACGACGGCGACGAACGGCAGGAGGGTCGTCGGATCGGTCTTGTCGTAGATGTCGAGGGCGATCGGCGTCGCCCGGACCGCGATGGATTTGAGATCGCTGAGCATCGTCGTCTCCTAGCGCCGGTCGATGTCGACGAACCACTTGCCGGGCGAGCCCGGGCGGGTGAATTTGCCGAGGAGGATGGAGCTCGAGGTGACGGTGGAGACGGTGTCGTCGTCCACGATGTAGGCGTTGTCGCCGGGCTTCGGGACGGCGCCGGTGAAGGTGAATTCCCACTCGCCTTGGGCGTCGACTTCGACGAAGCGGGCGGCGCCGAAGCCGTTGAAGGTTTCGCCGAGGGTGCCGTCGGCGCCGGCGGTGTTGTCCAGGGGCTTCCAGGCCACGCCCTGGGCGCGGAGGCCGGCGGTGTTGGCTCCGGGGACGGCGAAACCGTTGGCGTCCGTGCAGGTGATGGCGTTGAGGAAGATGCGGTCGCCTCCCTTGACGGGGAGGGGGAGGAATTGCGGTTGATGCACGGAGTGCATGCGGTGGACGTCGGCGGTGAGGGCTGGCATGTCCTCTCCTTTCAGTTGGACCGGAAGCCCCAGCTCGCGCTGAAGCGGTATTTCTGTTCGAGCTCGGCTTCGCGTTCAGGGGCGAGAGCGCCTGTTGGGCGTGCGGCGGGATCGGCGTCGGCCATGCGGCCGGCGGTCAGAGCTTCGATGGCGGGAACGGCGGCGAGGATCTGGAGGAGCTGCTCGGCGATTGAGACGTCGGTGGCCGGCTTGGCTGGATCGGCTTGCAGCTTGACGGTGGCGGGGTTGCGGTCGGCGAGCAGCTCGACGAGGAGGGGCCTGGCGAGCTTCGCCATGGCGGGCGTGACGCGGGCGCCGAGCAGAGCGAGCCGGCGGTCGACGTCGAGCTCGGCGCGCTGCCGGAGGAGCGTCGAGAGGGCCTGGGCGCCTTCGGCGACCTGGGCTCGCAGGGCGGCGAGCTCGGGCTCTCCTGAGAGAGCGGACGGGGTTGGGGTGTCCGGCGGCGGGGGTGTCTGGAGCGTGGGGGGATCGTCTTCGGGCATTGGAGTCTCCTTTCGGGTGGACAGAACGTACTGGGGGCGGCAAAGGGTCACCGGTGGGAGGCCGGTGATTGCGGGACGGGCGTTGCCCAGGAGGGCGCAGCCGGTGAAGTACCAGCCTTCGGTGGCTGGATGGTTGAGCGCGATCTCGGCCGAACGGCGGGTGTAGCGCTTGGTGCGGACCAGCTCGACGGTGGCCGGGTCGAGGTCGATGTAGCGCACCCAGAGGGCGTCGTCCTGGATCCAGACGCGCTCGCACCAGCCGAGGGAGGGGCCGCCGGCGTCGTGGTCGAGGTTGAGGCTCGCCATCTCGACGGTCGGGTTGTAGGCGGCGGCCATCTCCTGGAGGCGTTGCGGGGTGATGTTGATGCCGTGGCTCTCGGTGAGGTCCACGGGGATGAGGGCGGGGAACTCCAGCGCCGGCGCGGTGTCCGCGGGGGCGGAAGCCAGCTCGAGGAGGTGATCGGCGGCGGGGGTCCAGAGGACGGAGCCGGTGATGATGCGGGGGGTCATGGGTTCACCTCGACACGGACGGGGGACACGGACTGGCACGGACGAAGACACGGACGGATTCACTCCTTGACCTCGGTTTTCAGGGCGAGGGCGGCGAAGAGTCTCGTGATGGCGGCTTGGAGGTCTCCGCCTTGGAGCTGGGCGTCGTGAGCGATGCGCAACGCCTTCGCTTCGAGGTCCTCGGCGGCGAGGTCGAGGTCGGGCGCGCCGTGGAAGCCGGGATCCGGGAGGGCGGGGCCTCCGGTACCCGGCGCGGTGGGCCAGGGGCCGGTGGGCTCGGAGCCGACGTAGCCGAGGCGGCGCGCTTCGGCGGCGGTGAGGGTGCCGATGCCGCAGCGGCAGTTGTGGCCGGCGGGCGGCCACCAGGTCTTCCAGATCGGGTGATCGATCGCGAAGACCCGGTTGTGCATGACGGCGTGGTTGTGGTGCGGCCGGTGGCGGACGCGGTCGTCGCCGACGGTCCACCAGACGAGGTAGGGGATCAGGCGTCCGGCGGCGGGGTTGCCTACGGTCTGCAGGTACCTGACCGCGTGCGCGGTCTGCTGGACGGTGTTGGTGAGGACCAGGCCGGCGTGGTGTGGGCTGGCCGGCAGGAGGCCGTGGGCTTCGTAGGTCTGGCGGAGCATCCCTCGAAGCGATGGCTTGTCTAGGCCGGCGGCCTGGGCGCGCTCCAGGACCTCGTGGAGGTCGGTGAGCAGCGGCCCCTCGGCCAAGGCGGCGGAGGCCGCGGCGATGCGGCGGGCGGCGCTGGAGAGCATCAGGAAAAAGTCTTGCGAGAGGCCCAGGTGGGCGGCCCAGAAGTCGATCGCGGTAGTGGGGGTGCGTGCACGCTGCCAGTCGTCGGGCGAGGCCAGGCGCAGGGCTCCCAGGTCTTCCCGGGCATGGAGCAGGGCGAGCCCGCCGGCGTGGATCTGCGCGGTTGCGATGGCGTCCACGGCGGTCGCGGGGGTGTCTCCGGCGACGAGCTCGTCGAGAGGAGTGAGGGTGGTCTCGTGGTCGAGGAGAGCCAGGAGGCGGTCGAGGTGGGTGGCGAAGTAGCCCGTGAGGACGGGAGCGAAGTGGGTGGCTACGGTCTGGAGCTGGTGGTCTCGGGCTTCGACGAGGGCGCCGTGGGTTTCTTCCTGGGAAAGGCGAAGGGACGAAAAGGACGACAGGGACGACAAGGACGCAAGAGGCGGGGTGGCCTGGAACTCGGGGGCGGTGTCTTGCCTGGTGGTGGGG
>JBKKAU010000964.1:0-11971 GCA_046714475.1 Thermoanaerobaculia bacterium | reverse complement strand
GAGCGAAGCCGCGGCGCCGGGCGTCGAACGGCCGCGGCTCGTCGTCCTCGCAGAGCCGGCCGGCGCGGTCGAAGCCGAGCAGCGACTCGAAACAGAGCTCCTCGACGCCGCCGGCGAGGAGCGCGGCGGCCCGGCCGGATCGGATCAGGTCGGCGGCGCCGGCGATCGCGGCGAGCCCCGAGGCCTCCCCCGCCGAGACCGTGGAGTTGACGCCGCGCAGGCCGTGCCAGATCGCCGTCTGCCCGGCGGCGGCGTTGATCACGCTGTTGGCGAAATCGAACAGGCTGACGTGGGCCGGCCCCAGGGTGAGCCCGCGGCGGTCGAACTCGGCGATGGTCCGCACGCTGCAGAACATGGTCCCGAGGACCAGCCCCACCTCCGTCCCGGCCCGCCTCTCGGCCGTCCAGCCGCTCTCGTCGAGCGCCCGCTGGGCCGCGGCGAGAAGCAGCCGCGACGTGCGGTCGACCGGCCGCAGGTTGCGCTCTCCCAGGTAGACGCGGGGGTCGAACGGGTAGACCTCGCCGGCCCTGCGGCAACGCACCCCGCCGGTGGGGAACGACTCGACCGGTTTCAGGGCGCTCCGGCCTGCAACGAGCGCCGCGTGCAGCCCCGCCGGAGTATCGGCGAGCGCCGAGATCACCCCCGCGCCGGTGACCACGACGCGGTTCACCGGGCTCATCGGGCTCATGGCGCGCTCCGGCGGAAGATCACCGAGGCGTTGTTGCCGCCGAAGGCGTAGGCGTTGTTCATCGCGACCCCGACCGGCTGCTCGCGCGCGGCGTTGGGCACGAAGTCGAAGTCCCCCTCCGGCTCTTCCAGGTTCATGGTCGGCGGGATGTGGCCGGTGGCGATCGCCAGCGCGCAGACCGCCGCCTCGATGGCCGACGCGGCCCCCATGGTGTGGCCGATCATCGACTTGACCGAGCTCATCGGGATGCGCGGCGCCGCCTCCCCGAAGACCCGCTGCACGGCGATGCTCTCCAGCCGGTCGTTGGTGGGGGTGCCGGTGCCGTGGGCGCTGATGTAGTCGACCTCCCCGGGCGTGAGGCCGGCGTCGGCGAGCGCCCGCTCCATGGCCCGCGCAGCGCCGTCGCCCTGCGGGTGCGCCGCGGTCATGTGGTGGGCGTCGCAGGAGAGCCCGTAACCCGCGACCTCGGCGTAGACCCGCGCGCCGCGCGCCAGCGCCCGCTCCAGCGGCTCGAGCACGAGCACCCCCGCCCCTTCCCCGGGGATCATCCCCTTGCGGTTGCGGTCGAAAGGCTGGCAGCGCTCGGGCGCGATCGCCCCGAGGCGGGCGAAGCCGGTGTAGGTGATGCGGGAGAAGCAGTCGGCGCCGCCGGCGAGCATCAGGTCGGCCCGGCCGGCGGCGAGCACGTCCGCGGCGTGGGCGATGGCGTAATTGCCGGCCGCGCAGGCCGCCGGGATCATAGTGTTGGGACCCGACAGGCCCAGCTCGCGCGCCACGTGGACGGCGATCATCTGGCAGGGATAGCGCTCGGCGAGCTCGGGGCCCACGGCGTCGAGCTCGCCGGCCACATAGCGGTCGTCGAAGCGCTCGATCTCGCGCGGCTCGCCCGAGGTGGTGCCCATGGCGATCCCCGCCCGCTCCGGGTCCCCGGGATCGTCCAGGCCGGCGTCGGCCAGGGCCATGTGGGCCGCGGCGATGGCGAGCTGCGAGGCCCGCCCGACGCGCGCCGGGTCGAGCCGGCGGAGCCAGGCCTCGCCGTGGAAGCCGCGGACCTCGGCGCCCAGGTGCACGCTGAACGCGCCGGTGTCGAACGACTCGACAGGCGAGAACCCCGATTTGCCGGAGAGCAGCCCCTCCCAGACCTGCTGACGGCCGCTGCCGACCGGGGTGACCAACCCGATGCCGGTGACAGCGATGCGGAGCCTCACCCCTGCACCGCGACCCCGGCCAGCTCGCCCTTGCGCTCCAGCACCAGGTCGGCCATCTCCGGAATGCTCCCCACATCCTTGTAGCGCTCGTCCGGGAGGTTCAACTGGAAGGCGAGGTCGACGTCGACGCCGATTTCCAGGAGGGACAGCGAATCCAGGTTCAGGTCGTCGCGGAAGGTGGCGCCGTCTTCAATGCGCTGCGCGTCCAGGCCGGCGACGTTGGCGATGATCTGCTTGATGCGGCTGGTGATCTCAATTGCGTCCATGGCCCCTCCTATCAATGGGTCTACGAGCTGAGCGGCTCGACCAACGTTAGAGGCGTACTGGCCCAGAGAAAGTTACATGTCTCAATCTTAAGGACTTCAGACCTTGCTGTGCCCTCTCCGAAAGGGCAGGGCGAGGGCGCCGGACAACCATAGCAGGCCTACTATAAGGATACCCGTTCCTTCGACCAGCAGACGTGACAACCAGAGGACAGCCGTCGCGATCGTCCAGGCGGTGAGCCAGAAGGCGACCAGCGGCACGGAGAGGACGCCGAGGACCACGGTGAGGGCCGGCCCCAGAGCGAAGAGCCGGCGGGCGACCGGCGTGCTCGCGGCGAGCCGGCGCCAGAAGCGCAGCCCGCTCGACGGCGTGGCGAGCGGCTCGCAGCTCCGCCGCAACCCGTCGGGGTCGGGGCAGTCCCCCGTGGCGAGCAGAGGCTCCAGCGGCTCCGGGTCGTCGCGGAACGCCGACTCGAACCGGCTGCCGCGCCTCCCCGCCAGCCGGTAGGCGTCCCGCTCCATGGGATGGCGGTGGTAGAGGAACCCGACCCCGGCCGAGCAGGCCAGATAGAGGATCAGGAAAGGACGGAGCAGGCCTAGCCCAGGACCCGCCTCCTGGATCTGCAAGGCGTGATAGGCCTCGTGCAGCAGGAGGCCCAGCCCCCGGACCGTCCCCGTCTCCCAGGCCCAGGAGCGGATGTAGATCCGGCTGCGCCAGGGGGAGAGCACAGCCGGCAAGGCGATCCCTTGGCCGGGGAAGTACTTGATCAGATGGGGAAAGCCGCGGTGGAAGCTGACCCGCCGCAGGTCCAGCGTCGGATAGACGGCGGCGAGGAGCTGCCGCGCCCCTTCCGGGAGCTGGACTTCCGGAGGGAAGAACCAGCGCCAGAGGCGCCGCGCCCCCTCCTGGAGACGGTCAGCGAGCGGCGCCACGGCCGGCGTAGCTGATGCGATAGACGGCTCCGGCCTTGTCGTCCGAGACCAGCAGCGCCCCATCGGGCATCACCTGCACGTCGGCCGGCCGTCCCCAGTCGCGCCCACCGTGGAGCCAGCCCTCGGCGAACGTCTCGTACGAGACCGCCCGGTTGCCCTCCAGGCGGACCCGGGTCACCCGGTAGCCGATCGGCTTGCTGCGGTTCCAGGAGCCGTGCTCGGCGATGAAGATCTGGTTCCGGTAGTCGGCCGGAAACATCGTGCCGGTGTAGAAGCGCATGCCGATGGCGGCGACGTGCGGCCCCAGCTCCCGGGCGGGAGCGACGGTCTGCGCGCACGGCCGCTTGCCGCCGAACTCGGGGTCCTTGATGTCCTTGCCGTGACAGTAGGGATAGCCGAAGTGCATCCCCTTCTTCGGCGCATGGTTCAGCTCGTCCGGCGGCACGTCGTCCCCCAGCATGTCGCGGCCGTTGTCGGTGAACCAGAGCTCCTGGGTCTGCGGGTGCCAGTCGAACCCCACCGTGTTGCGGACGCCCTGGGCGAAGACCTCGAGGCCGCTGCCGTCCGGGCGCATGCGCGCGATCGAGGCGTAGATCGGCTTCTCCGATTCGCAGATGTTGCACGGCGCCCCGACCGGCACGTAGAGGAGGCCGTCCGGCCCGAAGCGGATGAACTTCCAGCCGTGGTGGCGGTCCTTGGGAAAGGCCTCGCTCACCACCTTGGGAGCCGGCGGGTTGCGCAGCCGGTCGTCGATGCCGTCGTAGCGCAGCACCCGCGAGATCTCCGCGACGTAGAGCGCGCCGTCCCGCCACGCCACCCCGTTGGGCGTGCGCAGGCCGGAGGCCACGGTGAAGACCTCGTCGGCGCGGCCGTCGCGGTCGCGGTCGACGAGGGCGTAGACCTTGCCTTCTCCCTGCGTCCCTATATAAAGGACGCCGCCCCGCGACAGGGCCATGGACCGGGCGCCGGGCACGCGCTCGGAGAAGACGTCGATCCGGAAGCCGGGCGGGAGCTGGATGCGGTCGATGGGCAGCCGGGACGCCGCGGCGCGGGGCTGGCGCGTTTGCGGGGCCGCCGGATCGCTCTCCCCCGGCGAGCAGGCAAGGAGCAACAGCAAGAGGGTGACGAGCTTACGCATGACGGCAGTCTACCCCGATCGACAGCTTCCGCTACACTTGTCCAACCCATGAGTCTGACCCCCGAGCTCGTCTCCGCCATCCTGGTGCGCCAGGGCTACATCACCGCCGAGCAGGGCGAGGCCATCCGGCAGGAGGCCCGCCTGGTGCCGAACCGCGTCCGCTCCTCCAGCGCTTACGAGCAGAAGGCTCTGGCCTACGACCTGATCGCCCAGATGCGCCTGCCCAACCTCCGCGACTCCGGGGCGCCGCTCAGCGAGATCGAGATCGCGCAGGCGATCGCCACCGATGCCAAGCTCGCCCACGTCCGCATCGACACGCTGAACCTCGACGCCGACCTGATCGAGGCCAAGATGTCGCGCCCCTTCGCGCGGCGCCACCGCATGATCCCGCTCGACATGGTCAACGGCCGGCTGCGCGTCGCCTGCGCCAACCCCTACGACCTCGAAGGGCTCGACTCCTTCCGGCGCATCGCCGGCCGCGACATTCAGCTCGTGGTGGCCTCCGAGCCCGAGATCCTGAAGGCGATCACCGAGTTCTACGGCCTGCGCCACTCGGTCAAGCGCGCCGAGCGCGACCTCTCGGCGGGCATCGACCTCGGCAACCTCGAGCAGCTCGTGCGCATGAAGAGCGAGCACGAGATCGAGTCGTCCGACCAGCACGTGGTCAACGCCGTCGAGTTCATGCTCCAGCACGCCTTCGAGAGCCGGGCGAGCGACATCCACATCGAGCCCAAGCGCGACGAGAGCCTGATCCGCTTCCGCATCGACGGCGTGCTGCACGACATCCAGAAGATGCCCAAGATCGTGCACGCCGCCGTGACCTCGCGCATCAAGACCATGTCGCGCCTGGACATCGCCGAGAAGCGCCGGCCCCAGGACGGCCGTTGCAAGGCCAAGCGCGCCGGCCGCGAGGTCGAGCTGCGCGTCTCGACCCTGCCGGTCGCCTTCGGCGAAAAGGTGGTGCTGCGGGTCTTCGACCCCCAAGTCCTGATGCAGGACCTCGGCGAGCTGGGCTTCTACCCCGACGAGCTGCAGCACTTCAACGACTTCATCACCCGCCCGCACGGCATCATCCTCCTGACCGGCCCGACCGGCTCGGGCAAGACGACGACGCTCTACTCGGCCCTGAAAGTCATCGCCACGCGCGAGGTCAACGTCACCACGATCGAGGATCCGATCGAGATGGTGCACGAGGAGTTCAACCAGACCGCCGTGCAGGTCAAGGTGGGGATCACCTTCGCGGGCGCCCTGCGCCACATCCTGCGGCAGGACCCGGACGTCATCATGGTCGGCGAGATCCGCGACGGCGAGACCGCGCAGTACGCCATCCAGGCGGCGCTGACCGGCCACCTGGTCTTCTCGACGCTGCACACCAACGACGCCGCCTCCTCGATCACCCGTCTGGCCGACCTCGGCATCGAGCGCTTCATGATCAGCTCGACGCTGGTCGGGTCCATGGCGCAGCGCCTGCTGCGGCGGATCTGCCCGCACTGCACGGCCGAGCGCTACCTCACCGAGGACGAGGTCGCGGCCTTGCGCCTGGCGGTCCCGGCCGGCAAGCGGGTCAAGGTCAAGGAAGGCGAGGGCTGCTTCGAGTGCCGCGGCACCGGCTACCTCGGCCGCACCGGCATCTTCGAGATCCTGCCCATCGACGAGGCCATCAAGGCGCTGACCATAAGAGGCGCCGACGCCCCCGAGATCAAGCGCGAGGCGAGCAAGAACGGCATGCGCACCCTGCGCCAGTCCGCCCTGCGCAAGCTCGCCGAGGGGATCACGACGTTCGAAGAGGTGGTGCGGGTGACGGGGCTGTAGGGCTGGGCTAACTTTGGCAGAGAAAGGGCGGAGCCCATTCTTGCTGCGAGAGCTCTGAGCCTCCAGCGTTGACACCGCTCAAGAAGCTCTCTAAGCTCTCCTGAATTTCAAGTCTTAAGGAGGAAGCGTGATGAGAAAGCTGATTCCAGGCTACAAACTTCTTGTAGTCGGGTTGATCCTTGGTTTCGCAATCTCCTCTTTGCCTCGGCCTGCGGAGGCTAGTTTCATCTGCAACCGCTACGGCAGCTGCCAGTACTGTGATTTCTATTCTGATGATGGTACCTATCAGGGTCATATCACCGATTGCCCCTAGGGCGGTGCACTCCATGAAGCTTTCGCGTCTGCTCGTTCTGCTTGGACTCTGCTCCTTGCTGCCCCGGCCTCTTCTGGCAGCCCCCTCGGCAATCACACCGGAGCGTCTTCCTGTCCATGAGACGAGCCCTGCCTGGGAAGGTTCCCAGATCGTAAGCGCCGACCGGGCGGGGAACGTCTTTTTCTTCCGAGGGGATAGCTTCACCGTCTACCCTGTGGAGAAGTCGGGCTCGTTGGGCGAGCCCGTCAGGCTCAAGACCACTCTGGAGACGGGCCGGATGGTCCATGATGCCGTGCTGAGCCCCGGCGGCAGCGAATGGCTGGTCTATGCGGACGCGGGTGTACGTCTCTTCAAAGACGGCCAGGAGAAGGCTGTCACTCCGATCCCCTGGAAGCCCTGGTCCATAGCCTTTCTCCGGAACAGCCCAGTCGTCGCCGTCCTCCCCCTCCCAACGGGAGGCCTCCCTCCCGACAGGAAGAAGCTCGGAACCCCGCCTCGCTTCCTCCGCCTTGACGGTGACCGCTGGAACGTCGTTGCGGACCTGAAGGGAGCTGCCATCCCGGAGACGCTACGGGGCGGCACGATGAACGAGATCGTCGCCGAGCAGGCCGTCTATCTTGCCGCGGACCGACGCGGACGGCTCTGGACCGCCGGCCAGTACCGGTATCGCGTGGAACAGCTCACGCCTACCCTGCGGCCCGGCCTCGAGGTCCTGATGGATGGAGGCGGGGTACGGAAGAAAGATCACGAGGGCGGCAAGGCTATCGAGATCCGGCGCAGCCCAGGGCAGAACCCCCGCGAGGCGACATCCGATCCACAGAAGGAGAAGACCTCGTATCACTCGTTCACAGCCGAAGCCACCATCCTCGACATCACGGTAGGATGGGATGGCAAGCTGTATCTTCTGACGCGCACCTCGGATGGCGACACGACTCTCGACCGCTTTGACCCCGCTCTCTCGATCCTCGAACGGATTACGCTCCAACTCAAGGCTCAGGGCCGTTTCACCATCGCTTCCGGCAAGGACGGTCTCTACCTCGCCGCCTGGAACGGCAAGCAGGGCCGCTGGCGGTTGGACTGGAGCGTTCTGGACCAAGCCCCCTGGAAAGAGGTCGAAGGGTATGAGGTGGACGGGCTCGGGCGTGAGAAGCGAGACACCCTCTGAGTCACTTCGTCAGCGTGCGTTCGCCAGGATGAGGGCGGGACTCCCCTTGGGTGGAGCCCCCTATCCTTGCCGCGAGGAGCTGTACGACCGGCATAAGTAAAGCCGTGACAACGACCGTGACCTTCGGGTGAAGTTCGCCTCGAAGCGGCGTTTGGAGAGGATGTCGCCCGTTGTGCCGCGCAAGGGCGGCTTCCGCTCTACTCCCGTCCTTCCAGAACAGGGAGATGGCTTCCTTGATCCAGAACCACTATGCGATCAAGGGAGGAGCGGAGCTCTAGCCGAACGGAGAACCGGCTTCCCAGTTTAGCAAGAGCTCCTCATCCAGCAGCCCCCGATCCCCCGGCGCGCCCGCCTCCCAAAGCTTCCTGGCCTCAGCCAAGCCCCGCTCCGCGCCCGCCAGATCGCCGCACACCCGGCGGGCGTTCGCGACGTGGGCCAGGGCATACCCCTTCAGGCGCCACCGCCAGGTCTGTTCTCCCGGAACCCTCCCGGCGATCTGAAGAGCGAGCTCGGCCAGCTCCAAGGCTTTCCGTGGATCGGTACTCGCCGCTTCGAGGCTCTCGGCCGCCACCCTCTCGCAGAGCGCCCAACTCTGGTACTCCCCCGCTTCCTCGACGAGGATCCGCCGCAGGCCGGGCTCTCGCCGCTCCAGACGTTCCCAGAGATCCGCCGCCTCCTCCCGGTCGCCGGGAGACGGAACATGGGCGGGCTGCACGGTACGGACAGGGAGCACGTCCATGCATTCCCCGAGGAAGGCGACCAGCTCGGCCGAGGTGGCGTCTTCCAGTGCCCGGGCAGGCTGGGAACGGCCCTCCGAGGCGGCCAGGAAGGAGCGGAGCCCACGCAGCAGGGGATCGAGCAGGTGGGAAGGAAAGCCCGTCGCCTCAGCGGTCCGCGCCAGGGCTCCCGTGGAGAGGGGACGCTCCCCCAGCTCCCACATCGACACCTGGCTCGGCGTAAACCCTGCCTCCTGAGCAAGTTGCTGCTTCTCGTACCACCCGCGGCGATAGCGCAGGAGCACCATCGCCAGACTCCGGGCCTGGTCTTCCTTCCGCCTCTCCTTCACCCCATTCTTCCTTCCTGGACCCACTTGTCCCCCTTTTGCGTGATGCCACATCACTAGAAGAGGATACTTTTCCACCTAATCCGGGCACCATTACACCGGGAGAGGCAACCGGCGTCATGGAGATGCCGACCGCGCCGCTCCCGAAAGGAGCCGGACATGCGCGTTTTTCGCCACCTCGTCGCCGTCATCGTGCTGGGACTCGCTGTTGGTACACCTTGGGCCTCGGCCGCGGAGTCTCGGACGGGGGTACACCGAGCCCAGCAGGTCGCCCGGAGTACGCCCGACCTCATCGGCGGTCTACGAAACCTGCTCATAAGCTTCTGGAACACGATGGGCCTGGGGTCCAGTAATAAGGAGGGCTGCATGATCGACCCAGCCGGTCGCTGTATCACCTCCCCCAATAAGACGGGCTGCGAAATTGATCCAGCAGGTCGCTGCATTACCGCATCCGGTTCTGGGGATGAAGAAGGTCACTCCATCGATCCCTGGGGCAGACCCACTTCTTCTGATGAAACGGGCTGCGAAATCGATCCACTGGGCGTACCTCACTAAGGGACAAGCAAGGAGGGCCGAGACTCTCAGCGAGGCTCGGCCCCTGCCTCTTCAAACCGCAGTTCGGGATCGTGCTGGGCTCGATACAGGTACCGGACTACCCGTTGCGTCAGTTCGGCTGTTGCGGCCTCTCGCTTAGCGGCTTCGCAGAAGAGCTGGAGGGCTGCGAAAGCTTCGCGGTGCACGCCCTTCTCATTAAAAATCCAAAACATCTCTTCTGCCAGGGCGCGCACCTCGCGGATGTGGCCCTGCTCTAGAAACACCAAGGCTAGTTCCAAGCTGACCAAAGCATAGTCGAAGGCCAGCTTCCGTCTAACGAACTCCCTCCGCACCTGCTCGAACGCCTTACGTGCCTCTTCCCGCCGCCCGAGTCCTGCTGCGATCCTCCCCTCCAACCACACGACCCGGAGGAGGTCTATCTCCTTACCTTGCCGCTCCGCCAGGACTCGTACCTCGGAGAGTCGTGGCTCGGCCTCTGCGGCCCGCCTTTCATGGCAAAGATTGGCTAGAAATTGAAACTGAACGCCGAGTGCAAGCCTCGGCTCTCGCTGGGCATCAATGAATAAGGTTGCCTCTTGGAGCAGAGCGGTCGAGCTCTCGATGTCACCTTGGATATAGAGGATCTGTGACTTGGTGAGCAGAAGTCTTCCCCGGATATCACCCTGGTCGACGGCCACAGCCTCAGCGAGCCGCTCAATCGCTTCAGCGAATCGCCGCTGAGCCCTACGCAGGGTTGCTTCCAGCCAAAGAACCCTTGCCTCATTCAGAAGGCCAGGATCACCCGACGCGCCCGCCTCCCAAAGCTTCTTGGCACGGGCGATATCCTGATCCGCCCCCCGCAGATCGCCACAGACCCGGCGGGCGTTCGCGATGTGCACACCCGCATACCCTTCAAGACGCCACCGCCAAGCCTGCTCCCCCGGGACCCGCTCGGCGATCCGTAGCGCCAACTCGGCCAGCTCCAGCGCCTCGCGCGGATCGTTGCCCGCCGCTTCGATGCTTTCGGCGGCCACCTTCTCGCAGAGCGCCCAGGTCCGGAACCTCTTCGAGTCCTCGACCAGCACCCGCCGCTCCGCGGGTTTTCGCCGCTTGAGCTTCGACCAGAGGAAGTCGGCCTCCTGACGGGCGGTAAGGGCCTCTCCCTCCAGGGTAAGTAGCGTCAGGAAGGAACGCACGAAATCCGCGGCCATCCTTCCGCCCCGGACCGCTGCGGCCTCGATCCGGCGGTGGGATTCCGAGAGGCGGTCCCCGCCACCATTCGGCGGCTTCGCGGCGGCGCGGTTGGCTTCCAGGCGGGCGAGCGTCTCGTCGACCGCTTCGGGAGGCAGGCCCAGGAAGGAGATGAGGTGCTCGAGGCGCTTGCGGTTCAACGCCTTGCGCCCCCGCTCGTACTCGTGGATCAGCTTGGCCGGGACGCCCGAAAGCCTCCCCAACTCCGTCTTGCTCACCCCCTGACCCGACCGCAGAAACCCCAGAACGATACTCAGGTCCGGCAGGATCTCATCCGCCATCAATTCCTCCCCCTATTTCAAACAGCCCTCAAACAGGTAGTGTGCGCGACCATGCGGTTCCGTGACACGGCTGGACAGGATTATTGCAGTACATCCAAGAACTGGAAACACCGAACCCCATCCTCGTGTTGCGGGATCACGCTTCCTGCCCCGCGCGCCTCCTCCGCTTCCCGCTAGAACTTCGCCGGGATACGGTGCCTCCCGACCATGAGGCACCGAGAGCACCCGAAACCGGACCTCCTGCTGCGCTTCCTCCGCGACGAGGTATCCGCGCCGGAGCGGCGCGCGATCGTGCGCCACCTCCTGACAGGCTGCCCGGAATGCGTCGCCATCACCCAGCCGGCCTGGAGCCTTCCCGACTACTGCCTGAGGAGAATGAAACGAATGCGATCCGAGCCCGAGACCGAGGCGAAGGAGCAGCTTCGCGAGATCGTCGCCGAGTTGGAAGCGATCCGCTTCCGGCTGCTGGGTATCCAGTCCAGCCTGCCGGACTCCCCCGTGGAGCGCTTCCCTCCCCTGGAGGGGGCCGAGATGGAACCCGGGTCCGAGATCCGCGCGGTCATCGGCTGCGTCCTGGACGACTCGATCCGTCCCGCCATCCGCGACCTCCGGAACATGGCGGAGCCACCCTCCTCGGAAAACAAGGAGGACAAGGAGAGGCGTCCCCTGTAAGCGCTTCCGGTCCGGCTCGTCCGGCACCAGATCGGGCCTCCCGTACAGGGCTCTAAGCGGCCCGCATCGGAATCCGAGCCGTTCGCATTACGGTCCGAACCGTTCGGACCGAGATCCGAGCGGTCCGGACCGAGATCCCGGCTATTCACATCTTGATCCGAGCCGTCTGCCCCGAGATCCGAGCCGTTCGCATCTCGATCCGAGTCGCTCGCCCCGAGATCCAAGCCATCCGGACCGAGATCCCGGCTATTCGCATCTCGATCCGAGCCGTTCGCCCCGAGATCCGAGCCATCCGCACAGGAGTCGGCGTCATTCGCACCAGCGATAGGGCAGTTGTGGAGAAGGACGGAGACTGAATTAGGATGAGGGGCATGGATCCCAAAGACGAGAGCCCGTCCAACGGCCTGAGCCGCAGAAGCCTGCTGAAGACCGGCGCCCTGGTGGCCGCCGCCCCGTTGTTGCCGCGTGCCCTCGCCGCCCAGGAGGACGACGATGGGCGGCGGTCCGCCGCTCCGCGGTTCGAGCTGGAGGAGAAGACCATCGCCGAGCTCCACGCGGGGCTGCGGTCCGGCGAGTACACCCCGATCGGGCTCACCGAGGCGTATATAGCGCGGATCGCGGAGATCGACCCCGACAACCAGCGGGCGGTG
>JBKKAU010000963.1:0-3091 GCA_046714475.1 Thermoanaerobaculia bacterium | reverse complement strand
ATCCAGCCCTTGGGGCAACATCGACAGAATGAACTTCCAGTCGCTCTCCGAGAACTTTTCCGTATCCATGATCCCATTCTCTGGGATCGGGTTCTTCATGGCAAGAACAAGTTAACGCCTATGGGGGACGAGGGTGAGGGCTTCCCCACCCTCCCCCGCCCGGCGTCTCCAGGACAAGCCGGTCGCCGGGGCCGGCCTCGCAGCCGTCGACCGGGCCGAGCTCGACGACCTCTCCCGAGGCCCGCACCACCCTCTGGGAACCGGCCGCCCCCGGCTCCCCGCCTTCCATGCCGTACGGCCGCTCCACCCGGTGCTGCGTCAGCAGCGACAAGGACACCGGCTCCAGGAAGGTCAGCTCGCGGACGGCGCCGTCGCCGCCGTGCCAGCGACCGGCCCCGCCGGAGCCGCGGCGGACCGCGAAACGCTCCAGCCGCACCGGGTAGCGGTGCTCCAGCACCTCGGGGTCGGTGATCCGCGTGTTGGTCATGTGGGTGTGGACGGCGCTCGCCCCGTGGAAGCCGGGACCCGCCCCGGCGCCGCCGCAGACCGTCTCGTAAAACCCGAAGCGCTGGTTGCCGAAGAGCAGGTTGTTCATGGTTCCCTGGCTGCAGGCGGCGAGCCGCAGGGCCTTGAGCAGCGTGTCCACCACCCGCTGGCTGGTCTCGACGTTGCCGCCCACGACGGCCGGCGCCGCCGCGGGGTCGTCGGGGAACGGCGGGTTGAGCATCCCCTCGGGGAGATGGACCTCCACCGCGCGGAGCAGGCCCTCGTTCAAGGGCAGGGGCTCGGCGATGAGCAGGCGCAGCACGTAGATCACCGCGCTCCGGGTCACGGCCGGCGGGGCGTTCAGGTTGCCCGGATGGACGCCGGCCGAGCCGGTGAAGTCGATCCGGGCGCCCGTCCCCGAGATCCCGATCCGCACCACGATCGGCGAGCCGTCGTCCAGGCGCTCGGTCGCCTCGTACGTGCCGGCGGGCAGCCGCGCCAGGGCTTCGCGCAGCCGCTCTTCGGCCCTCGCCTTCAACGCCGCCATGAAATGGGCGACGGTCTCCCGCCCGTGCCGGCGCGCCAGGACGGCCAGCGCCTCGGCGCCGCCGTGGTTGGCGGCGACGGCGGCGCGCAGGTCGGCGAGGTTCTCCTCCACCGCCCGCGACGGGTAGGGCGCCCCGGTCAGGAGACCCCGGACCTCGTCCCAGCGCGGCTCGCCGCGGCGGACCAGATACGAAGGAGGGATCACCACCCCCTCCTCGATCAGGCGCCGCCCCCCGGGCGGCATCGAGCCCGGACGGACGCCGCCGATCTCGGCGTGGTGGGCGCGGCTCGCGACGTAGCCGAGCACCGCGCCGTCGTCGGCGAAGACCGGGGTGACGACCGTCACGTCCGGGAGGTGCGAGCCGCCGAAGGCGGGGTGGTTGGTCACCAGGACATCCCCGGGCGCCATCGCGACCGTCTCCCGCAGACGCCGGACGCAGAGGCCGAGCGCTCCGAGGTGGACCGGGATGTGCGGCGCGTTGACCACCAGCTCCCCCGCGGCGTCGAGCAGCGCGCAGGAGAAGTCGAGCCGCTCCTTGACGTTGGTCGAGACGGCGGTACGCCGGAGCCGCTCCCCCATCTGACGGGCGACGGCCGCGAAGCGATGGGTGAACAGCTCGAGCTCGACCGCTTCGGGGCGGGACATGACACGATTGTGCCACGGGCCGCTTCTGGCCCGCCCTTTGCACTTTCGCGCCGATTACATGGACAGACCCCAAACCAGTCCCCTAGCTTCCGCAGAACCTGGGCACGGCTACCCTCGCCCGCAGCTCGAACGCGCGGGGTGGATCTCGTTGAATGGACCGTGGGACTTCGCCCTCGACCCGGCGGCGCAGTGGCAGATCCCGCGCCAGGTCCAGTGGAACGCCACGATCCTCGTCCCCTTCTCCCCCGAAACACCGGCGAGCGGGATCGGCGACGCCGGCTTCTACCGCCGCTGCTGGTACCGGCGCACCTTCGAGGCGCCGCCGCTCCGTCCCGGGGAACGGTTGCTCCTCCACTTCGGCGCGGTCGACTGGGCGGCGACGGTCTGGATCAACGGCTGCCTCGCCACCTGCCATGAGGGGGGCTATTCGCCATTCACCGTCGACCTCACCGACCTCTTGGACGCCTCGGGAGAGCAGACCGTGGTGGTGCGGGCCGACGACGACCCGGCCGACCTCGCCAAGCCGCGCGGCAAGCAGGACTGGCAGCTCGAGCCGCACTCCATCTGGTACCCGCGGACGACCGGCATCTGGCAGACGGTCTGGCTGGAACGCGTCCCGCCCACCTGGGTCGACAGCCTGCGGTGGACGCCCAGCCTCGACCGCTGGGAGCTGGGCTTCGAGGCCTGGATCGCCGGCGAGCCGCGGGAGCGCCTGCGGCTGGGGGTGAAGATCTTCGTGGTCGATCCCGACGGGATCAAGAAAGACGAGCTCCTCGCCGACGACACCTATACCGTGGTGGCCGGCGAGGTCCACCGCCGGATCGCCCTCTCCGACCCCGGGATCGACGACTTCCGCAACGAGCTGCTCTGGAGCCCGGCGACCCCGACGCTGATGGACGTCCAGATCCAGCTCTGGGGAGAGCGCGGCGAGCTGCTCGATGAGGTCAAGAGCTACACGGCGTTGCGCACGATCGCCATCCAGGGGGACCGGGTGGTGCTCAACGGCCGGCCGTTCTTCCTGCGCATGGTGCTCGACCAGGGCTACTGGCCGGAGAGCGGCCTCACCGCTCCGAACGACGACGCCCTGCGCCATGACGTCGAGCTCGCCAAGGCCATGGGCTTCAACGGCGTCCGCAAGCACCAGAAGATCGAGGACCCGCGCTATCTCTACTGGGCCGACCGGCTCGGCCTGCTGGTCTGGGGGGAGATGCCGAGCGCCTACCGCTTCACCAAGCGATCGATCGAGCGGGTGACCGGCGAGTGGATCGAGGCGATCGGCCGCGATTGCAGCCACCCCTGCGTGATCGCCCTGGTGCCATTCAACGAATCGTGGGGCGTGCCCGATTTGCCGACGATCCTGGCCCAACGCCACTACGTCCAGGCGGTCTACCATCTGACCAAGACCCTCGATCC
>JBKKAU010000962.1:0-12992 GCA_046714475.1 Thermoanaerobaculia bacterium | reverse complement strand
TAGGCGCCGCCGGCCTTGAGCACGCCGAGCAGCGTCACGATCAGGTCGGCCGAGCGCTCCAGGGCGACCCCGACCGGCGTCTCGGTCCGGACCCCCAAGGCGATCAGGTGGTGGGCCAGGCGGTTGGTGCGGCTCTCCAGCTCGGCGTAGGTCAGGCGCAGCCCGTCCGTGAGCAGGGCGGGAGCCTCGGGGGCCGCCGCCGCCCGGGCCTCGAACAGCTCGTGGAGGGCCGCGTCGGAGGGGACCGCCGCCAGGGCGTCCCATTCGAACAGGAGCTGGTGGCGCTCGGCCGCGCCCAGGAGCGGCAGCTCGGAGAGCCGGGTCCCGGGGAACGCCACGGCCGCGCCGAGGAGCGTCTCCAGATGGTTCAGGAGGCGCGTCGCCGTGGTGGCCTCGAACAACTCGCGGCTGTGCTCCAGCCAGAGCGTAATGCCCCCGTCGTCCTCCGGCTCGACCGAAAGCGTCAGGTCGAACTTGGCGACGCCGCTGTGGATGTCGACCGGCGCCAGGGTGAGGCCGGGCAGCGCCAGCGTCGGGCGCGGCGCGTTCTGGAGCACCAGGACCACCTGGAACAGCGGGTTGCCGCCGGCCTCGCGGCCGGGCCGCAACTCCTCCACCAGCTTTTCGAAAGGCAGGGTGCCGTGGTCCCAGCCGTCGAGCGTGGTCTGGCGCGCGCGGTCGAGCAGCTCAACGAACGAGGGATCGCCCGACAGGTCGCCGCGCAGGGCGAGCGTGTTGGCGAAGAAACCGATCAGCCGCTCGGTCTCGGCACGGCCGCGGCCGGCGACCGCCGAGCCGATCACCAGGTCCTCGACGCCCGCGGTCCGGCCGAGCAGCGTCTGGAAAGCGGCGAGGAGGACCATGAACAGGGTGGCCTCGCGCCTGCGGCCGAGCGCGTCGAGAGAGGCGGCCAGGGCGGCCGGAAGATGCCTGGAGACGACGCCACCGAGATGCGCGCGGTGGGCCGGCCGCGGGTGGTCGGCCGGCAGCTCCAGCGCCGCCGGGGCTCCCTCGAGCCGGCGCCGCCACCAGGCGAGCAGCCGCTCCAGCGTCTCCCCCGACAGCTTCTGCCGCTGCCAGAGGGCGAAGTCGGCGTACTGGACCGGCAGCTCCGGCAACGGCGATGGGGCGCCGGAGACCGCGGCGGCATAGAGCTGGGCCACCTCGGAGATCAGCAGGCCGTTCGACCAGCCGTCGGTGACGATGTGATGGAGGTTGAAGAGCAAGAGATGCTCTTCAGGGGCGAGGCGCAGCAGCGTCGCCCGCGCCAGGGGGCCGCGCGCCAGGTCGAAAGAACGGCGGGCGTCCTCCCGCACCAGCCGGCGGGCCTCGGCGTCGCGAGCCCCCCCGGACAACGCGCTCAGGTCGACGACCGGCAGCGGCAGCCCCGCCGGCGGGCCGACGACCTGGACCGGGCCGTCGGAGCGGGCGGCGAAGACCGTCCGCAGCGCCTCGTGCCGCCGCTCCACCTCGTCGAGGCCGCCGGCGAGGGCGGCGACGTCCAAGAGGCCGCTGAGGCGCACCGCGAACGGCACGTTGTAGGCCGGGTTGCCCGGAGTGATCTGGTCGAGGAGCCAGAGCCGGCCCTGGGCGAACGAGACGGGCACCGGCCCCCCGGCCGGACGCCGTACGATACCTTCGGCCGTACCGGTGTCCCGCCGGAGCGCCTTGAGCAGAAGCGCGCGCTTCTCCGGCGAGAGCTTCTTGAGGCGTTCCGGGCTGTCGAGCATCGTCATTCGCTACAGCGTCCCCTCGATTACTCCTTGCCGCGGCGACCCAGTCTCCGTGGCATCGACCCGCCCGGCCGGCAAAGATCCCTTCCGGCCGGCCCACGCCGGCCGTCGGAGCGACACCCGCCTTGCTGGAAGCGTCAGGGGCGACGACTCGGAGGATCCTGCGGCCGGCCGGCCCTCAGACCGGACAGCTTCTACCCTAAAGGGGTGCGCGAATCTCCGTAAAGGGGACAAGGCGCTTCGCCCAACTCGGAGACTCCTCCAGCCCGTGGCGTCTCTTTTATTGGTGCGAGCTTGGACGATTCCGAGACATGCGACCGCAATGCTTTTTTGCGCAGGTGCGAAAGGATTTTCCGTCAGGCCTGGGCGGGCGCCGTATCGCGCTCGAGCCGGGCCAGATAGGCGAGGGCCTCTGCGGTGGAGCTGCCGCACATCTCCTCCAGAGGCCGGAGGCGCGTACAGACGACCGGCCGCTCGGGCCTGCCGAACAGCTGGCAGCGGTTGTCTTCGGTGAGTTGGACGCAACGCGCGCCGGCCGGTTTGCCGTCGGGCATGCCCGGGATCGGCGACGAAATCGACAGGGCGATGCAGCAGGCGCCGCAACCGGCGCGGCATTCCATGAGATAACTCGCTCAGTAGGCCGCTTTGGAGCTGGTGGCCGGCTTGTCGGCGTAGAACTTGAGGAAGCCGCACCGGGTACACCGCCAGGCGGCAATCTCGAACCGGTGCTCGTTCTTGAGATTTCCCAACCAGAAGGTGGACTGGGCTCGTCCGTCGACCCACTCGCTGGGCTGGATCGATCCCCGCCGGTAGTCGGCCACGGTCCCCTCCTCCATCCGCCCGCCGCACTCCGGACACGTCGTCTTCTTGTCCATGGAGGTCATGGTAGCACCGGGTGCTCCTTCGGCCTTCCTACGGCGAGGACGTTGCCCGTGACCGGGTATCGGGCAATCCGTGTCCGCGTCGCAGACCGGAGACCGGCGAGCGGCCCCGCTCAGTTGTCGTTGAGGAAGTACTCGTCGCGCGGGTGGAGGTCGTGGTTGAAATGCCGGTCCGGCAGCGTCGCCACCTTACCCTGCTGAAAGAGGCGCCGGAGCTTCTGGCGCTCGAAAAATTCGACCAGCCGCCGCCTCTGCTCCGGGTTGAACGAGGCCTCCAGGTCCACGCCCGCCAACCGCCGGCGCAGCGTCGGGCCGTGCAGGAGCAGGGGCTGGTTGCTGGCGACGATGAAGCGCGACGCGAAGTAGTCGGGCACCTCGCCGACCGCGACGTGGCGGAACACCCGCCGGACGCTGTTGAGCACGCGGTCGGTGGGGATCCACTGCACGAACAGGCCGTCCGGAGAGAGGCGGCTCGCGACCAGCTGGTAGAACTCCACCGAGTAGAGGTTGCCGGCATAGGCGGTATTCGGCCGCACCGCGTCGACGACGATCACGTCGTAGGGCTCCGGCCGCGCGAGGAGCCAGCGGCGCCCGTCCGCGGTGATGAGGTTGATCCTCGGGTCCGCGAGCAGGCGGCGGCTCGCGCTCGACCCGCGCTCGGCCAGATCGGCCACGAGACGCTTCTCGCCGCCGCAGATCTCGACGCAGTCGACCTGCCCGATCCGGGGGTCCTGGGCCATCGAGTACGCGGTCGAGCCGATCCCCAGACCGACCGCCAGCCCGCGCTCGGGGCGGTCGTGCATGAGAGAAGGCAGGAGGCCGATCAGGATGTGGAAGAAGTCGTAGGGGTGGCCGTTCTGCCAGCTGCCGTTGATGTAAAGGAAGCTCTGCTCCCCCTCGTCCACCAGGCTGGTCACGCAGGCGCGGTCCTCGGCCAGATGGAAGCGCTCGGGGGAGACGCTGTTGAAGAACGCCCAGAAGCGCTCGTTGGACGGGAAAACAGCCATGCAGGCGGCCATCAGGCCGACCACGCCGACTGTGCCCGCGGCGCGCAGGCGGGAGGCCGGCAACCGCGCCACCGCCGCGAGGCCGGGCAGGACCAGCACGCCCGCCAGCAGCTGCAGCGTGCCCGCGGTGCCGAGCCGGTCGAGGAGCACGAACCCGGTCGCCGCCCCGCCGAGGACGTTGCCGCAGATGTTCGCGAAGAGGAGCGTGCCGGTGCGCCGGCCGAGCGAGTCCAGCCGCCGCGCCACCAGGGCCTGGATGAACGGGAACGAGGCGCCCATGAGCAGGACCGGCGCGCCCATCACGAGCAGCGGCGCGACGACGTGCGCGTAGAGCAGTTTCCAGGCGTCCGCCGCGCTGTCGATCGAGTAGCCGCCGTGCATGAAGCCGCCGGTCGTGTAGTAGCGCGTGACGAGCTCCCGGATGCCCAGGACTCCCGGATGGAGGAAGACGAGCATGCCCAGGAGCGTGCTCGCGCCGACCCCGAACTGGAGCCCCAGGAACCACAGGTCCGGCCGCTCCACTCTTCCCGCCCGCCGCGCTCCCAGGCCCGCGCCCAGGGCGAACAGCAGCAGGTACATGGCGAGGACGGTGGCGAACGTGTAGGAGTTGTTGCGCCAGATGGCGTCGATCACCCGGAAGTAGACCACCTCGAGCCCGATCGCGACCGCGCCGGTCAAGCCGTACATCAGGAACCAGGGCCACAGCCGTTCCCCGCCTCCGGAGGTGGCTCCGGCGGCGGTCTCCACGGTCGCCGGAGCCTCGGATTCCATCCTCCTCCACAGCAGCAGCACCACCACGGCGGCGGCGAAGTTGAGCGCGGCGGCGATCCGCACGCTGGCGACGAACCCGAAATTTCCCAGCAGCCACCATCCGGCCACCGCCGAGCCGATCGCCGCGCCCAGGGTGTTGACGGCATAGAGCCGGCCGACCAGGGGCGCGATCTCGCGGGATGCCGCGACGGCGCCGCGCGCCAGCAGCGGCAGCGACAGGCCCATGAGCGTCGTCGGGATGACGAGCAGCGCGAAATGAAAGGCGAACATCGCGGCGCCCGAGTCGAGCTCCGCCGCGAACCGCCGGTAGACGTCATAGAAGAGCCAGAGGCTGGACCAGGCGAACAGGCCGATGCCCGCGTTCGACAGCGCGAAGGCGAGCAGCGACCGCCGCGGACCCAGGCGGTCCGCGAGCGCGCCGCCGGCCAGGCTGCCGAGGCCGAGGCCGGCCATGAACGCCGTGACCACCGTCGTCGCGGCGATCAGGTCGATGCCGGCATGGAGCGAGAGCACCCGCTGCCAGACGACCTGGAGCGTCAGGGCGGAAAAGCCGGTGGCCGCGAAGACGATGAAGAGGATGGGACGGATGGTCGCGCGCACGGCGCGGGAGTATAGCGCTTAGCCCGCCGTCACCCGCGGAGCCGCCCGGGAGTACAGCGCCCCATGGAAGGCCCGCCCCTCCCGCACGAGGTGGATGCGGCCGGCGAGGTGCATCCGGCGCAGGGTCACCGCGACGGTGCGGTCGTCCACCGCCTTGCGCAACGCCTTGCCGAAGCGCCGGTTGACTTCCGCCGTCACGTCCTTGGCCCCGAAGCTCGCGTCGGCCGGCTTGCCGTCGACGACCCGGGCGACCAGCCGGCTCACCATCGGCCGCTTGCCGTAGAAGGCCGGGACCTCCTCCTCCGGCTCGGGCCGGCCGCCGCCTTGCCGCGCGAGCTCCGCCACCGCGGCGGCGGAGGCCTTGAACTGCTCGTAATGACCGTTGATCTTCTCGAGCTCAGCGGCATGGAAGGCGCGCCGCTCCCGGTGCAGCTCCTCCTGCCGGGCGTGCAGCTCCTCCTGGCCGCGATGAAAGGCGATCTGCTCTTCCAGATTGGCCAGAAGAGCCGTGACGGAAGCTTCCGGGCTCATATCTCCCCCCAAAGTGTCGCAACGTACCGAGCGGCAGGCCAACACCCCAACGATTGATGCGACGCTGACCTCCGCGGAACAATGCCACCTGACGGCGCGACATTACCACAAAGGCTGGAACAATGCCTGTCGCCAACGGCCAGAATTTTATACAATGCCTCAGCGTTGACTAACATCGTCGCACCGCATTGTCCCGCACGCCGGATAACTTTAAAATGTCGCAACGCAGATCTAATCTGTATCTGCCTTAAAGCTTTCGTTGCAACGCAACTTTCAGCCAAGACACTTTTCCCAGCCATGAGCCGCCGCCGCTTAGATTGCCGCATCGCTTCCTGAGGACGCGACATTTATAGGTCCGGCAAGGCGTTATACGGTGAGAAGGGCCGCCGGGAGCTTACGTTGTGACAATGTAATTGGATATGCCCGTGACGCTGGTCACGATGCGACACCGCCAGCTGCGTCGCGACACCTGTCTGGACGATGAAACGCACGGCGGGAGAAAAAGGCCCCGGTTGCCCGGGGCCTCCGATTCGCAAGGTTTTCTCTGGGATCAGTGGACCGGGAAGCCGCCGACGGTCGGCAGCTTGATCGCGTAGACGCCGCGGCCGTAGGTGAAGGCCATCAGCGTCGTCCCCAGGTAGGGGTTCGCCGCCGGGCCGCGGTCGACCGTCAGATACCGGATGACCGTGTTCGGCAAGCCCCACTGGTAACGGGTCCACACCGGCGACGCGACGTCGATGTCGTCGGTGTAATAGAAGCCGAAGTAGGTGCCCAGGAAGACCTGCTTGCGATTGTGCGGGTTCACCACGATCCCGGAAGCCGGCACGTCCGGCAGGTTCCCGGTCTTGTTGGCGCGGGTCCAGGCCGTGCCGTTCCAGGTGAGCTGGAAGACGTGGCCCGGGGTGGTCGGCGTGTTGTCGTCGAAACCACCCACCGCCGCGTAGATCATCCGGTGGTTGGCCGGGTCGACCGCCACGCCCAGGATGGCGCGGTTCGGCAGCACGGCATTGGTCGAGTCCGCGTCGCGCCAGGTCGCTCCCGTGTTGGGCGCGCAGGAGAACGTGGAGGTGTTGGCCGCCGCCTGCGTGCAACTGGCGCCCGTGTGGATGTTCTCCGAGAACCAGAGCTTGCCGTCGCTGGTGCCCGCCACCGCGGCTTTCGGCTCCGAGGGCGCCAGGTTCAGGGCGATGATCGAGCCGCCCGAGGTGGTGCGGGAGAGCAGGGGGGAGACCCGCCTCCAGGTGGGCTTCTGGGTGCCGAAGGCGCCCGCGGCGTGGACGTAGTCCTCGCCGAAGACCAGGTTGCGGCAGACGCTGTTGGTGCAGTGCAGCGTGTCCAGCAGGAAAGGCGCGCTCCAGTCCGCCGACCCGGTCTGAAGGGGACCGCAGCTCGAGGAGAACGGACCGTCGGCGCCGCTGTTGCGCGAGCAGTACATGGAGCCGTAGGTGTATTCGGAGAACCACCAGCCCGCCGTCTCGGTGCCCGCCAGCGGGTCGAACGAAAAGAAGAAGCCGTCGCCGCCCACCGACCGGCCGGTGGCCGTGAGGTCGCTCTTCGAGCTGTCCCAGCTGGCGTTGCCGTTGTCCTGCATGCCGCCGGCCCACCACTGCGGACCCGCGGGGTTGGCGAAGTCGCGGCCGATCTGGCCGGCATAGAACTGCGTCGTGTTGATCGTGTCGTTGAGCTGCTTCCAGTTCGCGTTGGCGCCGCTGGCGTTGTTGTAATAGACGCCGCCATCGTTGCCCAGCAGGAACGTCGTGCCGCTGGTGCCGGGCACGAAAGCGAAGGCGTGCTGGTCCGGGTGGACCTTGCCGTAAGCCGGGCACGAAGTCGCATAAACGGTGGTCAGGTTGCTCGAGGTCATCGAGGTGTAGGTCGAATTGACCGTCGACCGGAACGCGTCGATGTGACCGATGTAGAGGTCCTTGTCATTCGAGGGGTTGACGGCGATGAACAGGTCGTACCAGTCCTGCCCGGTGCCGCTCGTCCCGGAGCCGCAGTTCGGGTACGAGGTGCTGCCGGAAAGCTTCGTCCAGGTGGTGGAGCCGCCGTCCGGACGCAGGACATAGGTCCCCTCGACCGTGTAGTCGGTGGCCTTGGCGACCTGGGCGTACAGGGTCAGAGCGCCGTCGCTGCCAGTGCCCGCCGCCAGCTCGATACGGCCGGTGAGGCTGCCGCCGTTGGTGCCGTTGCCGGTGCCCGCCGGGAAACCGGAGAACAGGGTGGTATACGAGGCCGGGCAACCGCTCGTCGGCATCGTAAAGCGATAGACGCCATTGTTGCCGTTGTTGGCTCCGGCCAGATAGCCGACGGCCACATAGGCGACCGTATCGGCGCCGCGGGAGTCGAGATGGATGCTGCTGATCCGGTTGACGGCGTTGACCGTCGGATTGCTGGCGGCGGGGTTGGTGTAGTTGGCCCCGAAGCCGCAGATCTGCCAGGTCGAGCCGGCGTCGTGCGAGATGTAGAGGTCGAAACGGGTTCCGACCAGGATCCGGTTCGAATTCTTCGGATCGACCTTGATCGTACGGATGTTCTGGTTCGACCAGCGGTTGCCGCCCGCGGGGAGGGTCGGCGAGAAGGGGGTGAAGACGCTCGGCGCCAGATGCGTCCAGGTAACGCCGCCATCGGCCGTCTTCATGATCCCTTCGCTGAACTGATCGGCCGCGTCCCAGTCGCCCGTGCCGACGTAGACGGTATTGCTGTTGTTGGGATCGATCTCGATGGCGCCGGCCGCCTGGGTGACGAAATCCTTGTCATCCCAAAGGGGAGACCAGGTCACCACGGGGGAGCCGAGGTTGACGGTCTTCCACAAGCCGCCGGCGGTGAAGCCGGCGTAGGCGATGGTAGGGACGGTCGGATGGACCGCCAGTCCCCCCGCGCTGACGCGTCCCGCGTTCAGCCCGAACCGGTAGGCGTTGTTGGTGGTGCCGACCGAGTCGAAAGGCTTGGGACCATAAGAAACCCAGACATTGGTCTGAGGAGCGATGACCGCCTTGTCTTGACCGAGGCCGTCCTCCCCCATCCGGTCGAGGGGCGACACCAGCCCCTCCTCTTGCCAGACCGGCGCATCCTGGACGAAGCTCTTGTTGTGCCGTCTCGCCCTGCTCCACGGCATGGCCGGCATCGTGCCGGTGGGATAGGTCATCAGGTACCAGCTGCGCAGGGCGTGCATCTTGATGAAATCGCTCTCATCGTCCGGGCCTCCCGGATACGGGACGGCGCGGAGATACTCCTCTTTCTGTTGCTCCTCTTTCGCCTTGCTCTCCTTCTTCACTTCGGCGAGCTCCTCCTGAGCCGCCTTCGCCGCCGGCTCGGCCGGCGCCGGATCGGCGGCAAGAGCCGGGAGCGCCAGCAGGAGAGAGGCCCCCGCCAGCACGAGACCACGAACAAAACAAGACATCGAATTTCGGATCACTTCATCCCCCTTCGGTTATGGGCGGTAATGCCCGAACGCTTATCGAAATACTCCTCTGAATCCCTTTCCGGCGCTTTCCGTTACGTCAGGACGGACCCGGCGCAGCACCCCGGACCCTGCGATGCGGCGGCAGATGGATAGCCAATGCCGAATGCGCGGTTCGACTCTTACCCCTCCCGCCGAGGGCGCCTACTAGAAATGGTGTTCGCGAAAGAGGAAACGAGCCGAGTAGCGAGGTTGGCCCCAAAAACAGCTTCTGTGGTTAAATAGAGGTTAACAAAGAGGTCCAATCCATGGCCAAAGCCACGCCTGAGCAGTTCGCAAGGAAGCTCCATCCCAAGCTGCGGATGATCGTCAACGGCAGCGACAAGGTGAACTTCGTCCGCTCCGAGCTGTCGCCGATCGTGGCCTCGACGTTGCCGAGCTCCGACGAGACGGTGCAGCCGTCCGCGGGCCTCGCCAAGAAGCTGACCCGTGCATCGCTCCTCCGCGCGCCCGGGAATGAGATGGCCATGGCCACGGGTCCGGCGCCGAAGAAGCGGCGGACGCTGGCCGAGGAGGGAGGAGCGGCGAGCCACGCCTTCGTCAACGTCTTCATCGAGGTCCAGCGCGACCGCATTCCCGCCGCCGAAGAGCGCGCGGAGTCTGACGTCGAGAGCCTCGCCGGGGACCTCCGGCGCTATCTCGACCAGGATCCCGAAAGCCAGGAAGTCGCGGCGGCGGTCCTGCCGAAACGGAACTTCATCGCCGCGACGGTACCGGTCGCGCGCCTCGAGAACCTCAAGAGGGACCCGCGCGTGGGTTTCATTCAGCCCGCCGACGGATTGAGGCTCAACCTGCCCACGCCGAAGCTCGCCCTCTCCAGCCTGCGACAGCCGGCGGCGCGGAAATTGTCGAAAGGCGCGGCGCGCCACAAGGACGGCACCGAGGTCATCCTCGGCATCATCGACGTCGGCGGCTTCGACTTCGCCCATCCTGATTTCCTGGACAACGGCAAAACCCGGTTTCTGGCCATTTGGGACCAGGGGGGAGACTTCCGGGATCCTCCCGCCCAGTTCGGCTACGGCTCGGAGCTCACCAAGGCGCATCTCGATGCCGCCGTCACTGCGTCGCGGCGGCCGGGAGGGCTGCCGGCGACCGAGCTCGAGCGCCAGTCGCAGCGCGGCCAAGGCTCCCACGGGACACACGTCGCGAGCATCGCGGCGGGAAGCCGGGGCGTCTGCCCCAAGGCCGCCATCGCCGCCGTCCTCATCGACGTCCCGCGCCAGGGCAGCGAGCTCGAGGAGCGGCGTACGACCTTCAGCGATTCGACGCGCATCGTCCACGCGGTCGAGTACCTCCTCGAAATCGCCCGGCGCGAAGGGAAGCCGATCTCGATCAACATCAGCCTCGGCACCAACGGCGGCGCGCATGACGGGTCGAGCGGCGTCTCCCGCTGGCTCGACGCGGCGCTCGCGGCGGAAGGAAGAAGCCTCTGCGTCGCCGCCGGCAACGCCGGCCAGGAGGCGCCGACCGAACCCGACGACATCGGCTGGATGATGGGCCGCGTCCATTCGGGCGGACAGATCACGTCGCGCGGGCTCGCCATCGACCTCCAATGGACGGTCGTGGGCAACATGATCACCGACGTCTCCGAGAACGAGCTCGAGATCTGGTACAACGCCCAGGACCGCCTGACGGTCCAGGTGAAGCCGCCAGGCGCCAACAAGTGGATCGTCGTAGGGCCGCGCCAGTTCATCGAGAACCGGCGCCTGTCTAGCGGCACGTTCCTCTCCATTTACAACGAGCTCTATCACCCGACGAACGGCTGCAATTACGTGGCGATCTATCTCTCACCCGACCTCGACCCAGCCAGCCCCAAGGGAGTCCAGGCCGGAGTCTGGACCGTCCGCCTCCAGGGGGAGGACATCCGCGACGGCCACTTCCATTGCTGGATCGAACGGGACGATCCCTACGAGTTCGACCGCGTCGGCCAGCGGCGCGTCTTCCGCTTCCCGTCCTTCTTCTCGACGCAGTCGAACATCGACAGCCATTCGATCAACTCCCTGGCGTGCGGCCATCGCGTCATCGCCGTCGCCAACCTGGACGTCGAGCGGCAGCGCATCAACGTGACGAGCAGCCAGGGGCCGACGCGCGACGGCCGGCAAAAACCGGACATCGCAAGCCCCGGCACCGATATCGTGGCCGCCAACGGGTTCGGCACGGAGGACGACCTCTGGACCTCGATGTCGGGCACGAGCATGGCAAGCCCCTATGTTGCCGGGGTCGTCGGCCTCATGCTGGCGGTCAACCCGAAGCTCACGGCGGCGCAGTGCAACGGCATCCTGCAACGCACGTCCAGCCCGTTGCCCGGCGCCTCCTATTCCTGGAAGAACGACACCGGGTTCGGGCAGATCGACCCGGAAGCGGCGATCGACGAAGCGATCAACTGCAACGTCCGGGTCGACCTCGGTTGACCCGCGGGAGAGCGGCATGAAGCTCCAGATCTTTCAATCCGACAAAGGGGATTGCCTGCTCCTCGAGAGCCGCGACGGCCACCGCATCCTCTGCGACGGCGGCATGTACACCGCGATGAAGAAGCACGTGCGCGACATCCTCGGGGAACTGCATGAGAGCGGCGGAACGATCGACTACGTCTACGTCTCGCACATCGACCAGGACCACATCAGCGGCGTCCTGCAACTCCTGAGGGACGAGCTCGACTGGCGCGTCTTCGACTTTCACCACGAGAATGGTACGCCGACGAAAGCCCCGAAGGTGCCGCGGCCGCCCGAGATCACTGGCGGCATCTGGCACAACTCCTTTTTCGATCAGGTCGAAAAGAACACCGGCAAGATCGCTGACATGCTCGCCGCCTCCGCTCCGGTCCTCCTCGCGACCGGCGTGCCGGAGTTGCGGGAGATCGGTGAGGAGGTCTACAACATCGCGACCTCGATCCCCGAGGCGATCGAGGTTTCGAAACTGGTCTCCCCCAAGATCCTCGGCATTCCGCTCAACATCCTGCCCGGAGCCGACGGACCCGGAAAGCTCCTCATGGTGCGGGACGAGAACGAGTCGTTCCAGGTCGGCAGCATGACGCTCACTATCGTCGGACCGGCCGAGGAGGAGCTCAAAAACCTCCGCGACGGCTGGAACAACTACCTGAACGCGAACGCCACCGTGGTCAAGGAGATCGAGAAGAAGCTCAAGAAGCGGATGGGCGACTTCGGGAGCCAGACGCTCGGCGACGTCGACTTGAAGTGGTTCGGCGTCGACGACTTCAAAGGCGTGACGCCTCCGAACGTAGCCTCGCTGATGTTCATGGTGGAAGAGGACGGCCAGCGCCTCCTCCTAACCGGCGACTCGCAGCAGGACATCATCCTGAAAGGCCTCGAGCTCACCGGCTTCCTCGACGACGGTTACCTGCACCTCGACGTCCTCAAGGTGCAACACCACGCGTCCGAGAACAACCTCGACCCCAACTTCGCCCGCCGGGTCTCGGCCGACCATTACGTCTTCTGTGGCAATGGCGAGCACAAGAACCCGGACTTGCGGGTGGTCAAGGACATCTACAACTCGCGGCTGGGACCCGCCACGAAACGGGCGCTGGCGCCGGAAGCCGAGGACCGCCCGTTCAAGATGTGGTTCAGCACCGCCGCCTCCGTCGGATCCGGCCCCGGCGAGGCACAGGCCCACATGGAGGATCTCGAGGCTTTCGTCGACGGCCTCGTACAGAGCTCCGGCGGGAAGATGACCGCGGTCTTCAACGACCAGGCCTTCATCACTTTGACGCTCTGAAACCTTTCTGATCCTACCTACGCCCACCGCGGCGGTGGAGCTCCACGGGTCCCTCCCCCACTCCCGAGGAAATCCGGCAAGCCGCCGAAAACCCGGAGAACCACTGGTGGCGCTGACGGAGAACGCTCCGTATCCTGCCTGCCATTCGAACCGCTCTGTAGCGCCCGGTCTCTCGTTGAGCCATTTCGAGGACTTTCCTTTGACCTTCTTGACGGCCTCGGACAGGGCAATGTCCGTTTTGAGCTTGACCAGCAGGTGGACGTGGTCGGATATT
>JBKKAU010000961.1:0-2230 GCA_046714475.1 Thermoanaerobaculia bacterium | reverse complement strand
CGGTTACTTCGGCCGGCCGGACCTGACCGCGGCGAGCTTCGTGCCCGACCCGTTCGGCCCGCCCGGCGCCCGGCTGTACCGCACCGGCGACCTGGCGCGGGCGCTGCCGGACGGCCGCCTGGAGTTCCTGGGACGGATCGACCACCAGGTCAAGGTGCGGGGGTTCCGCATCGAGCTGGGGGAGGTCGAGACGGCCCTGGCGCGTCACCCCGGGATCGCGGCGGCGGCGGCCGTGGTGCACGGGGGGGCGGAAGACCGGCGCCTGATGGCCTATGTCGTCCCCAGAGACGGCAAGGGCTTGTCGGCGGGCGAGCTGCGCACCTTTCTTCAGGAGGTGCTGCCCGGGTTCATGGTGCCCTCGGACTTCGTGTCGCTGTCCGCGCTGCCGCTCGGGGCCACCGGCAAGGTGGACCGGGCGCGGCTCCCCGCCCCGGAAGGGCTGCGCCTGGGATCGGCTGCGGCGTGGGCCGCGCCGGCCACCGGCCTGGAGCAGACGATCGCCGAGGTGATCCGCGAGGTGCTGGAGGTGGAGCGCGTGGGCCTGCACGACAACTTCTTCGAGCTGGGCGCCCACTCGCTGCTCGTGGTGCGGGCGGCGGGCGCCCTGGAGGAGAGGCTCCGGCGCAAGGTCGCGGTGCTCGACCTGTTCCGCTTTCCGACCGTCGCCGCACTCTCCCACTACTGGAGCGCGGGGGACGCCCCGGCCGCGCGCGAGACGTTGGAACGGCTGGAGCAGCGCGGCGAGGAGCGCCGGCAGGGCCGGTCGCGGCGTCGCGAGCTGCGCCGCGGGCAGACGACGAGAGACGAGGTTTGATGTAGGGGAGGGGTTTACCCCCTCCTGGGCGGGGACAAGCCCCGCCCCTACATAGAGGTTTCCACGGAAATGGGTGACGAGCGACCGTTGAACGAGATGGAGGAGTCCGACGACCTGGACCAGGTCGCCGTGATCGGCCGCGCCTGCCGCTTCCCGAAAGCGGCCGGCGTCGACGCGTTCTGGGCCAACCTGCGCGACGGCGTCGAAGGCATCACCTTCTTCGGCGCGGAGGAGCTGGCCGCGGCCGGGGTACCGCCCGAGACGCTGGCGCGGCCCGACTACGTCCGCGCCAAGGGGGTGCTCGAGGACGCCGAGCTGTTCGACGCCGAGTTCTTCGGCTTCACGCCGCGCGAGGCCGAGCTGATGGACCCGCAGCAGCGCCTCTTCCTGGAGACCGCCTGGCGGGCCTGCGAGGACGCCGGCTACGACCCGCAGGGCTACGCGGGCAAGATCGGCGTCTACGGCGGCTCGGGGTTCAACAGCTACCTGGTGTGGAACCTCCTTTCCAACCCCGAGGTCCTCGCCGCGGCCGGCGGCCTGCAGGCGCGGCTGTTCAACGACAAGGACTTCCTGACCACCCACGTCTCCTACAAGCTGAACCTGCGCGGCCCCAGCATGGCCGTGCAGACCGCCTGCTCGACGTCGCTGGTCGCGGTCCACCTCGCCTGCCAGGCGCTGCTCGAAGGGGAGTGCGACATGGCGCTCGCCGGCGGCGTCACGGTCGGCTTCCCGCAGATCGGCGGCTACCTCTACCAGGAGGGGTCGATCTACTCGCCGGACGGCCACTGCCGCGCCTTTGACGAAAAGGCGCGGGGGACCGTCGAGGGCCAGGGGGCCGGGGTCGTGCTCTTGAAGCGGCTGGCCGACGCCCTGGCCGACGGCGACCCGGTCCATGCCGTGATCCGCGGCTCGGCGGTCAACAACGACGGCGCGGGCAAGGCCGGCTACACCGCGCCCAGCATCGAGAGCCAGACCCAGGTCGTCGCCGAGGCGCTGGCCATGGCCCGGGTCGACCCGGCGACGATCGGTTACGTCGAGGCGCACGGCAGCGGCACGCCGCTGGGCGACCCCATCGAAGTCGAATCGCTGACGCGCGCCTTCCGCGCCGCCGGCACCGTCGGCACCCCCAGCAACAACGAGCGCGGCTTCTGCGGCCTGGGGTCGGTCAAGACCAGCATCGGGCATACCGACACGGCGGCCGGCGTGGCGAGCCTGATCAAGGTGGTCGAGGCGTTGCGCCACGGCCAGATCCCGCCAAGCCTCCACTTCGAGACGCCGAACCCGCGGCTGGGATTGGAGGAGAGCCCGTTCTACGTCGCGGCCGGGCTGCGCGACTGGCCGCGCCGCGGCGCGCCGCGCCGGGCGGGGGTGAACTCGCTCGCCATCGGCGGCACCAACGTCCACATGGTGCTGGAG
>JBKKAU010000960.1:0-1454 GCA_046714475.1 Thermoanaerobaculia bacterium | reverse complement strand
CCCAATACTGTTTACTTAGTTCTCGGCTTCGGCGATTCTTTCTGGAAAGAGAGAAAGGATAGCCATGGCCCGCTCCCTCGCGACGCTGCCTTCCGGAACGAGAGTTACCGACTTCGTGAGTCTTGGCGTTCTGGCCGATCGCCTGCCATTGGACAAAATCCAGGAGGTATTGCAGCAGACCGGTCGACAAAGCCAGCGCCAACGCCACCTTCCGGCTCATGTAGTGGTGTACTACGTCGTGGCGTTGGCCCTGTATATGGAAGTCTCCTACGAGGAGGTCCTGCGTTGCCTTTTGGAGGGGCTGACGTGGCTGGGCCTCCCTGTACAGCGCCTCCGTCGCACGGGCAGGTCGGGTATTTCTCAAGCCCGCACCCGACTGGGGGCTGAGCCCCTTCGCAGGCTCTACGAGGACTTGGTGTTTCCTATCGCGCAGCCGCAGACCCGGGGAGCCCACTATCGCCAGTGGACCTTGGTCAGCCTGGACGGCAGCACCCTGGACTTGGCCGATACAGCGGAAAACGAAGCGGCTTTCGGCCGGCCGGTTGCCGCTCGGGGACAAAGCGGATTTCCCCAACTGCGGTTTGTCTCTCTGGTGGAAAATGGGACGCACGTGTTGTTTGGGGCGCGTCTGGGCGGCTACGCGACGGCGGAATTGGAACTGGCCCGCGAGGTCGTCAAACGGCTGCAGCCGGGCTGGTTGTGTTTGGCCGATCGGCTGTTCTTCGGCTACAAGTTGTGGCAGCACGCCTCCCAGAGCGGAGCCGACCTGCTCTGGCGCGTCAAGACGGGTTGGGATCTGCCGCCTCTGAAACGCCTGTCGGATGGCTCCTACCTGAGTCAGATCTATCCTTCTGCCCAAGATCGCGAGCGCGATCGCGGGGGGCAAACCGTCCGGGTCATCGACTACCGACTCACAGGCCTGCAGGATGTTGAGCCGTTCTATCGTCTGGTGACCACTGTGTTGGACGAACACCAGGCGCCGGCCGAGGAATTAGCAGCTCTCTATCACGAGCGGTGGGAAATCGAAGGGGCCTTGGACGAGTTGAAAACTCACCTTCGCGGACGCAAGGTCGTCTTGCGCAGCAAGACCCCGGAGTTGGTACGCCAAGAATTCTACGGTCTGATGCTTGCGCACTATGCCGTTCGCGGCCTGATGCATGAGGCTGCGTTGCGCGCCGATGCGGATCCCGATGAGCTCTCTTTCGTCCATGCCGTCCGAGTGATCCGGCGCAAGATCATGACCGTGCGTTCATTTCCCCCCTCCGCCTGCCTCAAAACTTCATGAGGCTGTGCTGACTGAAATCCTCGAAGGCCGAGTCGTCTCCAGTCGAGGGCGCCACAACCCTCGCGCCGTCAAGCGCAAGGTCAGCAAATTTCCAACCCGCAGCCGGGCCAAGAGAACCCGCCCACCTCGAAGCCAAATCGGTGTCCAGGTGGTTAAGTGAACAGCATTG
>JBKKAU010000959.1:0-5802 GCA_046714475.1 Thermoanaerobaculia bacterium | reverse complement strand
CTTCCCCGACCACCCATGCCGCCAGCCGGTCCTCGCGGACCAGGACCACCGCCTCCCGCACCGCCGGGTGGCGGACCAGCGCCGCCTCGATCTCCCCCAGCTCGATGCGGAAGCCGCGGATCTTCACCTGGTGATCAAGACGGCCGAGGTACTCCACCTCGCCGTTGGGGAGGAAGCGTCCCAGGTCGCCCGAGCGGTAGAGCCGCGCTCCCTCTCCGGACGGGTCCGGAACGAAACGTTCCGCGGTCAGCCCGGGCCGGCCCAGATAGCCGCGGGCCAGCCCGGCGCCGCCGACCACCAGCTCGCCCGGCACGCCGATGGGGACGGGCCGCAGGCTCCGGTCCACCACAGCCAGAGAGAGGTCGGGGATGGGCACGCCGATCACGCTGCGCTGCCCGTCCCGGACATCGGCCGCCGACAGCGGCCGGTAGGTGACATGCACCGTCGTCTCGGTGATGCCGTACATGTTGACCAGCCGCGGCTGCTGGTCGCCGTGACGCTCGAACCACGGCTTCAGGCTGGCCGGGTCGAGAGCCTCGCCGCCGAAGATCACGAACCGCAGGTCTGTCTCCGAGGCGTCGTGCTGCGCGAGCTGGGCGAAGGCCGAAGGAGTCTGGTTGAGCATCGTGACCCGCTCGCGCTCCAGGAGGTCCAGGAACAGCTCGGGCGAGCGGCTCACCTCCCACGGCACGACCACCAGCCGGCCGCCATGGAGAAGGGCGCCCCAGATCTCCCAGACCGAGAAGTCGAAGGTGTAGGAGTGGAAGAGCGTCCACACGTCGTGCTCGCCGAACCCGAACCACGCCTCGGTGGCGTCGAACAGCCGCGTTACGTTGGAATGGGGGATCAGCGCGCCCTTGGGCTTGCCGGTCGAGCCCGAGGTGTAGATCACATAGGCCAGGCTCGACGTATCGGCCAGGGGCTCCAGATCGCCTGCCGGGAAGCTGTCCGCCAGCGCGATCTCCTCGGCCCCCACCACGGTCCGGATGCCCGCGTCCTCCAGCACGAAGGCCGTCCGCTCGCGCGGCGCGTCGGGATCGAGAGGCACATAGGCGGCCCCGGCCTTGAGGACGCCCAGGATGCCCACCACGAGGTCCACGGAACGGTGGAGGCGCAGGCCGACGCGGCTTTCAAGGCCCGCGCCCTGGCCGCGCAGCCAGCGGGCCAGCCGGTTGGACCGCCGGTGCAGCTCGCCGTAGCTCAGGGTGACGTCGCCGCAGGCGCCGCAGGTCAACGCCGGGGCGTTCGGAGCCCGCCGGGCCTGCGCCGCGAAACGGCCGTGGAGCGTCGAAAGTGTCGAGGTTGGGACAAACTCCTGCCGGATCCCGCCCCATTCCAGGAGCTGTTGCCGCTCCGCCCCGCTGAGCATCGGCAGCGCTTCGAGCAGCAGATCCGCCTCGGCTCCTTCCGCCATGCCGGCGAGCAGGGCGGCGAGGTGCCGGAGCAGGCGCGGCGCCGCGTCCTCCTCCACGCGGGCGCGGTCGGTCGCCAGGTGCAGGGAGACCTGGTCCGCCACCGCCGTGAGGGTCAGGGTGACCGGGTAATTGGTGCTCTCGAAGCTGCGCAGGTTGCCGATCTCCAGGCCGCCGGGGTTGTTCCCGGCGTCCGGGTAGTTCTCGAAGACGTAGAGCGTCTCGAACAGCGCCGAGCCGGCGGGCGCCTCGCTCCACTTCTGGATCTGGGCCAGCGGGGTGTGCTCGAAGTCCTGCCGGGCGAGCTGGCGCTCCTGGAGGCGTCGCAGCCAGGGAGCGGGATTCTCGGCGCCGTCCACCCGCACCCGCACGGGCAGGGTGTTGACGAACATGCCGACCATGGCCTCGACGCCGGGCAGGGCCGCCGGACGGCCGGAGACCACGCCGCCGAAGACCACGTCCTCGTCGCCGCTGTAGCGGCTGACGAGCAGGGCCCAGGCGCCCAGGGTGACAGTCTGGAGAGTCAACCTGTGCCGCGCCGCCAGGGCCTGCAGCTCCGCCGTGACCTCGCGGCAGAGCCGGATCCCATGCTCGGCCTGGCCGGAAGCCCCGTCAGCCCTCGCCGGGTGGATGACGCCCAGGGCGTTGGGGGCGCTGAAACCCGTAAGCTCCCCGCGCCAGAACGGCTCCGCCTCGGCGGGATCCTGTCCTTGCAGCCAGGCGACGTAGTCGCTGCACGGCCGCGCCGGCGGCAGAGCCGGCTCGCGGCCCGCCGCCAGGGCCGCGTAGACGGCCACCAGCTCCTGGACCAGGAGGGGGAGCGACCAGCCGTCCAACAGCAGATGGTGGGACGTCCAGAGGAAGCCCGGCTCGCCGTCGCAGCGGACCAGGGAGAAGCGCATCAGCGGCGCGCTGTCCAGCGGCAGAGGCGTGTGCCGCTCCTCCTGCCGCAGCTCTTCGAAGCGGCGCTCCCGCTCCTCGGCGGCGAGCCCGCGCCAGTCCAGCTCCCGCCAGGGGAGAGAGGTGTTTTTGCGGACGGCCTGCCGGGGCTCGTCGAGGCCCTCCCAGAGAAAGGCCGTGCGCAACGCCGTGTGGCGCTCGAGGAGCCTCTCCCAGGCCTGCCGGAACAGCCCGCGGTCGAGGTCCGCCGGCAGGGTGCAGGTGACCTGGGTGACGTAGACGCCGGACTCGGGCGCCATCAGGCTGTGGAACAGCATGCCGCTCTGGAGCGGCGTGAGGGGATAGACGTCCTCGCCCACCGACGATCTCTGCTCAGGGGCGGCGCCGGCGGTCTCCGTGGCCTTGGCGTGGAGGGCGAGCTCGGCCACGGTCTGGTGCTCGAAGAGCTGCCGCGTCGTGACGAGCAGGCCGGCCTGGCGCGCCCGGGCCACGATCTGGAGGGAGAGGATCGAATCGCCGCCGAGCTCGAAGAAGTTGTCGGTCACCCCCACCCGGGGCAGACGCAGGATCTGCGCCCAGACGCCCGCCAGGACCTCCTCCTCGCGGGTGCGCGGCGCCACGTAGTCCTCCTCGCGCGCGCCGAGCTCCGGAGCCGCCCCCGCCAAAAGCGCCTTGCGGTCCACCTTGCCGTTGGGAGTGACCGGCAGCTCGGAGAGCGCCACGAAGGCGGCGGGCACCATGTAGTCCGGCAGCCGCTCGTGCAGTTGTTCTCGTAAGGGGTGGCGCAGCTCTTCAGTGGCGGCATCGCCCACCACGTAGGCGACCAGCCGCGACTCGCGCATCACCACCGCCGCGTCGCGGACTCCGGGCAGGGCGACCAGCGCCGCCTCGATCTCCCCGAGCTCGATGCGGAAGCCGCGCACCTTGACCTGATGGTCGAGGCGCCCCAGGAAATCGAGCGAGCCGTCGGGCAGCCGGCAGACGCGGTCGCCCGTGCGGTACAGCCTCTCGCCGGGCTGGCCGCGCTCGCCTCCGAATGGATCGGGGACGAAACGCTCGGCGGTCAGACCGGGCCGGCGCAGATAACCGCGCGACACGCCCGCTCCGCCGACCAGCAGCTCACCGGCCACGCCGACCGGCAAAGGCCGCAGCTCCGGGTCCACGACGTACAGCCGGCTGTTGGCGATCGGCCGGCCGATCGGCACGCGGTGCGGCTCCTGCCCCGGCGCGCAGACCCATCGCGTGGTATCGATCGTGACCTCGGTCGGCCCATACGTGTTGTCCAGGGGGATGGGCAGGCGCGCCAGCGTCCGGTCGCGCAGCTCGGGGGTGAGGATCTCGCCGCCCGCATAGATCTGGCGCAACGAGACGCAGGTCTCCAAGTCCTCCTCGGCGAGGAACGCGGCCAGCATGGACGGGGCAAAGTCGATATGGGTGATCCGGTGCTCGCGGAGGGCGCGGACCAGGTACGGAGCGTCGCCCTGCCGGCCCGGAGCGGCCAGAGCCAGCCGCGCCCCGGAGAGGAGAGGAGCGAAGCACTCCCAGACCGAAACGTCGAAACCGATCGAAGCCTTCTGGAGGAACGCGTCCCATTCGTCGAGCCCGTAGGCCTGCTTCGCCCAGCGCAACCGGTTGCAGATCCCCCGGTGCGTCACCATCACGCCTTTCGGCCGGCCGGTCGAGCCCGACGTATAGATGACGTAGGCCAGGTTGCCGGAGTCCACGCCGGTCTCCAAATGCTGTCCCATGTCCTCGCCGGAATCCCAGCTCTCATCCAGGAGAACGACGCTGCGGCCTTCCGCCGGCACCCTGTCGAGGAGGTGCTCCTGGGTCAGCAGGACCCGCGCCTGCGCGTCGTCGAGCACGAAGGCCAGCCGCTCCGCGGGATAGCCCGGATCGAGCGGCAGCCAGGCGCCTCCGGCCTCGAGCACGGCCAGCATGCCCACAACCATGGACGGCGAACGCTCGGCGCAGAGGCCGACGACCACATCCGGGCCGACGCCCAGCTCCCGGAGATGGCGCGCCAGGAGCCGGGCGCTGCCAATCAGGCGGCGGTACGTCCAGCGCTCGGACTCCGTTTCGACGGCCACGGCCGAGGGCGTCCGCGCCGCCTGCGCCGCGACGTCCAGGTGAAGACAACCCTCCGTGATCCCCTCGGCCCGCGTGTCGTTCCACTCGCACAGCATCTGGGCGCTCTCGGCCTCGCTCGCCAGCGGCAGGTCGAAGGCCCGCAGGTCCGCCTGGGCGGCCGCCGAGGCGAGCAGCCGTTCGAAGTGTCCGGTGAGACGGTCGATCGTCGCGGCGTCGAACAGGTCGGTGGCGTACTCCATCGTGCCGCCGAGCCCGCCGTCCCTCTCCTCGAGGGCGAGCGTGAGGTCGAACTTCGCCGTCGTCCCCGCGTCCCCGGCCGGCCGCAGACGCAGGCCTTGGAGGTCCAGGTCCTCGACAGGGACGTTCTGCAACTCGAACATCACCTGGAACAGGGGAGTCTGGGCGAGGCTCCTCTCCGGGGCGAGATCCTCGACCAGCTTTTCGAACGGCGCGTCCTGGTGCAGGTAGGCGGCCAACGCGGTCTCGCGCGCCCGGCCGAGCAGGTCGCGGAAGGTCGGCGTGCCCGACACATCTGCGCGCAGGACCAGCGTGTTGACGAAAACTCCGATCAACCCTTCGGTCTCGACCCGGTTGCGTCCGGCCACGGGTGATCCCACCGCGAGGTCGTCCTGGCCGCTGTAGCGGGCCAGCAGGGTCTGGAAAGCGGCGAGGAGCGTCATGAAGAGCGTCGCCCCCTCGCGCCGGCCCAGGGCTTCGGCCTGCCGGGTGAGCGCGGCCGGCAGCCGCACCGGCCGGGTGGCGCCCCGGTTGCTCTGGACCACGGGCCGGGGACGGTCGGTGGGCAGCTCCAGGAGCGCGGGCAGCCCCGCGAGCTGCCGGCGCCAGAAGGCGGTCTCGCCTTCCAGGACCTCGCCGTGCAACCAGGAGCGCTGCCACACCGCGTAGTCCGCATACTGCAGCGGCAGGTCGGGGAGGGGAGACGGCCGCCCCGCGGCAAAGGCCGGATAGAGGGCCGCGATCTCGCGGATCAGGATTCCCAAGGACCAGCCGTCGCCGACGATGTGGTGCAGGGTCAGCGCGATGACGTGCTCCCTCGCGGCGAGACGCAACAGCAGGCCGCGCAGAAGCGGACCGCGCGTGAGGTCGAACGGCCGGGCGGCCTCTTCACGGATCAGGGCGAGGGCCAGCGCCTCGCGCGCGCTCTCCGGCAGCCCCGCCAGGTCCACCACGGGCAGCGGGAACGGCCGCGCGGGTTGGATCACCTGGACCGGCGAGCCGTCCGGTTCGGCGAAGACCGTGCGCAACGCCTCGTGCCGGCGCACGATCTCACCGAGGCAGCGCGCCAGCACCGCGCGGTCCAGCGGCCCTGCGATGCGCAGCGCCCCGGGCATGTTGTACAGCGGGCTATCCGGCTCGAGCTGGGCGATGAACCAGAGCC
>JBKKAU010000958.1:0-4381 GCA_046714475.1 Thermoanaerobaculia bacterium | reverse complement strand
GTCTACGACCGCGCCGACTTCAAGGCCCGCGCGCTGTGGACGGCGCGCGCCAACCTGGCGCTCCTCCGGCGGCTGCGGCGCGAGATCCGCGCCGCCGCCGAGGTGCTGTTCACCGGCAGCCCGCCGTTCCAGATCCACCTCCAGGTGCCGCTCAACCTGCTGCTGCGCCGGCGGCTCGTCTATCGCATCACCGATTTCCACCCCGAGTGCCTGATGGCCGAGCTCGGACGCGCGCCCCTCCCCCTGCGCCTGTTCCACCGCCTGACGGTGGCGCTCCGGCGGCGGGTCGACCGCTTCGAGGTGCTCGGCGAGGACCAGCGCCGGCGGCTGCTGGAGATCGGCGTCCCGGACGGGCGGATCGTCCTGCGGCGCGACCCGTCGCCGGTCGAGATCCCGGCGGGGGTCCAGCCGCTGGAGCGCCCCGGGGAGCTGGGCGGCCTGCGCCTCCTCCTCTACTCGGGCAACTTCGGCGTGGCCCACGACCACGAGACCTTCGTCGAAGGTTACCGGCGGCATCACCGCGAGGGCTCCGGCCGCGTCGGGCTCTGGCTCAACGCCACCGGCGCCAAGGCCGACCTCGTGGAAGAGGCGCTGCGCAGCGAGGGGCTGCCCGTCCACCGGAGCAGGCCGGTCCCCCTGGAGTTGCTGCCGCGGCTGCTGGTGACGCCGGACGCCCACCTGATCACGCTGCGCGACGAGTTCGTCGGCTACGTCCTCCCCTCCAAGGTCCACGGCTGTATCCAGTCCGGCCGCGACGTCCTCTATATAGGCAGCGCCGGCTCCGACGTCCACCTCCTCTGCGCCGAGAAGATGCCGGCGGAGTCGTACCGGCGGGTGGAGGTGGGGGACCCCGCGGGCGTGGCGGCGGCGCTGGAGGAGCTTGCCCTAGCGCAACTCACGAATTTGCATTAACATATCCCCGCACCAACGCACGTTCAGCTCGATTTCCGAGGCTAGCCGGTCCGGCCTCCGACTGTGTGGGGCTCTAGCTGTATGAATGAGATTTTGCCGTTCGCCTTCGGCGCAGCATGTCTCGCCGCTCTCGTCACCAACCTCCTGGTGCCGCCGGTCGTCCGTCTGGCGATTGCGCTCCGCGCCATGGACCATCCCGACAGCCGCAAGCTGCAGAGCAACTCGGTGCCGCGCCTGGGCGGCGTCGCCATCGCGTCCGGTCTGGTCTTCGGGGGCGGGGCCGCGGCCCTGGCGTCGTGGGGCCGGCTGGGCGGCGGTATCGAGAACATGGAGCTGGTGGCCCTGATGTTCGGCACCGCTCTGGTCTTCCTGGTGGGCGTGATCGACGACCTCGCCGGGGTCTCTCCGGCGCGCAAGCTCCTGGTCCAGGTGCTCGCCGCCTCGCTGCTGGTCAACGCCGGCTGGGCGTTCGAAGTGATCCGCCTGCCGTTCGCCGGCGAGGTCGATCTCGGCTGGACAGGGTCGCTCGTATCGGTGCTCTGGATCGTCGGCGTCACCAACGCCATCAACCTGATCGACGGGCTGGACGGGCTGGCCGGCGGCGTGGTGGCGATCATCGCCTTGAGCCTGCTCGGCTACTCCGCCCTCCAGGGGAGCCCGGGCTCGGTCGTCCTGATGGCCGCCACGGTCGGCGCCTGCGTCGGGTTCCTGCGCCACAACTGGGAGCCGGCCCGCATCTTCATGGGCGACTCCGGATCGCTCACCCTGGGGTTCCTGCTCGCCGGCATGACCGTCCACTCCTCGCTCAAGGCGCCGGCGGCGGTGGCGATCCTGGTGCCGATCCTGGCGCTCGGCGTGCCGGTCATGGACACCCTGCTGGTCATGGTGGTCCGCTTCCTCGACCGGCCGCAGGGACCGCTCGCCACCCGTTTCCTGCGCATGTTCCACGCCGACCGCAACCACCTCCACCACCTGCTGGCCCACTTCGGCGGCAAGCGCTCGCGCATCGTCGCCGTGATCTACGCCGTGGTCCTCTCCTTCTGCGGCCTGGCCCTGCTGGTCGCGGTCACGGGGCAGAACACCCTCGGCGTCATGCTGGTGGCGCTGGAGTTCGCGATCGTGCTCGGCATGCGGCAGATGGGGCTCGCCATGCAGGCCCGCCGCCTCGCCCGCCAGCAGCGGGAAGAGATCAAGACCGAGGTCCTGGGGCTGCCTCCGCAGGCCGTCCAGGCGGTTCCGGTTCCCCAGGCTTCGCCGGCCCCGCAGATCCGCCGGCTGGCGAGCTAGCCGCAGAGGGCGCCATTAATGGCGCCCCTACACCTTGCCCTGGCTGCTTTGTAGGGGCGCGATTCATCGCGCCCTCCTAACCGGCGTTCGCCGGCTCCTCCGCCTCCTCGATCTCCTCGCGCAGCCTCTCGACCCGCAGGCGCTCCCGCATCCAGCGGTCGGCCTGCTCCGCCGTCCGCGCGGCCGACGTCAGCCGGCCCATCGCCTCCAGGGCCTTGTCGCAGTAGTAGAGCGCCGTCTCCCTGGCCAGAAGGTTGCGCGCCTTCTCGGCCGACTGCACCAGGTACCCCGCGGCCCGCTCCCACTGGTTGGCGGCCGTGTAATGCCAGGCCAGGGCCTCGCAAAGCCGTTCGCTCCGCTCGCCGGGCAGGCTCTCCAGGGCCGCCGCGACCTGGCCGTGCATGGCCTGGCGGCGGATCGGGTTGAGGTCGTAGTAGAGCGCGTTGCGGATCCACTTGTGGGCGAACTCGAAGCTCCCCCGGCGTATGCCCTGCGCCCAGAGGACGACGTCGTGCTCGCGGCGGCCGCTCGTCCAGAACTGGACGAACTGGCGGATCAGCCAGCGCTTGAGGAGGACTTCCAGCCCGATCTCGACCACCCCCGGGTGCTCCTCCGCCGCCTGCTGCAGGAGGTCGGATTCGAAGTGCTGGCCGGCGATCGCCGCCAGCGACGCGAGCCGCTTGGTCGAGTTCGGGAGCTTGCGGATCCGCCGCAGGATCAGCGCGGAGATATCCTCGTCCGTCGGCGCCTCGACCTCCGCGATGGAGCGCGCCAGCCGCCAGCTCCGCACGTCCCGGGCCACCAGCAGGCCTTCGTCCCAGAGGAAGTTGATCAGCTCGGCCACGGCCAGCGGCAGGCCGCCGCCGCTCACGTCGAGGAAATGCGCCAGCTCCACGGCCTGATTCTCGCCGACCAGCGCCTGCGCGATCTCCTCCACGTCGGTGGTGTCAAGCCTCCCGAGCCCCATCCAGACGGCTCCGGCCTCGCCGGCGATCTCCAGCAGCGGATGCCCCAGCCCCAGCACGGCCGAGCGGTAGGTCACGAGGATCCAGATCGGGTTGTGCTCGAGCCGCAGCGCGAGATGGCGGAGCAGGTCGAACGTGTCCCGGTCCGCCAGGTGGAGGTCGTCCAGGAAGATCACCAGCGGATCGCCCCCCGGGCTCTCCGGATCGGCGTGGCAGAGCCCCTCGAGGAACCGGGCGACCGACTCGAAGAGCCGCAGACGGCCCGACTCGCCGAACAGGGGACCCGGCGTCGGCAGCTCCGGCCGCAGCTCGCGCAGGTCGGGCACCAGCCGGGTCAGGTCCTCCAGCACCTCGGGAGGGAGGAAGCTCAAGGTCCGCTCGGCGGTCTCCGTCTCCGCGAGGGCGCTCCGCAACGCCTCGCTGAACGGCAGGTAGGCCACGGCGGGCGCCAGCTCGTAACAGCGGCCCTTGAGCACGACCGTCCGGCGCTGGGCGGAAGCGGCATCCAGGAACGACTTGACCAGGCGGGTCTTGCCGACGCCGGCCTCGCCTTCCACCAGGATGAGCTGCCCGGTCCCTTCGAGCACCCGCTGCCAGCACTCCCAGAGGACGACGTAGGCCTCGCCGCGGCCGACCAGCGGGATCAACGGCCCGATGGGCTCGGCGTCCTCCGGCGCGGGCGGCGGCCCCGAGGCTTCGAGCAGGATGGTCTCGTAGAGCGAGCGGGTCGCCTCCACCGGCTCGATGCCGAGCTCGCTCTCCAGGCGGTTCTGCAGCTCCTCGTAATAGGACAGGGCCTGGCTGCGGCGGCCGGCCAGGGCACAGAGCTGCATCAGATGACGGTAGGCCTCCTCCGACAGCGGGTCGATGGCGGTCAGGCGCCGGGCGTAGTGGATGCCGTAGCGGTATTCGCCGCGCCGCCGGTAGTTGTCGATCAGGGCGCGCAACGCCTCGATGGCCGATTCGCGCAGGCGCTCCTGCTCGGTGACCAGCCACTCCTCGAACGCCTCGCTGTCGCGGACGAAAAAGCCGGCGAGGAGCTCGCCGCGGTAGAGCTGGGCGGCCGAGGCCAGGTGATGCGGGTCCCCGGGCTTGCGCTCGGTGCCGCGGAGCAACGCCTCCTCAAACGCCTCGACGTCGAGCCAGCAGTCGGCTTCGGGGTTGAACTGGAGCTGCGAGGCGTTGCTCAGGATCGGCGGCGCGTCGCCGTTCTCGGT
>JBKKAU010000957.1:0-3931 GCA_046714475.1 Thermoanaerobaculia bacterium | reverse complement strand
AGGGGCACAAGGACCCGGCCTACCTGGCTGACCTGATCGTCCGGGAGGAGATCACGACGCTGCACTTCGTGCCCTCGATGCTGCAGGCGTTCCTGGAGGCGCCGGGGGTGTCGGCCCTGCCGTCGTTGCGTCTGGTGATGGCGAGCGGCGAGGCGCTGCCTTTGGAGCTGGTGCGGCGCTTCTTCTCCCGGGTGTCCCCCGCGTCCCCCGCGCCCGGCGCGTCCGGCGCGTCCGGCGCCGGTCTGCACAACCTGTACGGCCCGACCGAGGCGTCGGTGGACGTCAGCTTCTGGGCCTGCGAGCCGGAGCCGCCGCGGGGGACGGTGCCGATCGGCCGTCCGATCGCCAACCTGCGGCTGTACGTGGTGGACCGGGAGCTGCGGCTCCAGCCGCCCGGCGTGGCCGGCGAGCTGCTGCTCGGCGGCGTGGGTCTCGCCCGGGGCTACCTGGGCCGGCCGGACCTGACCGCGGCGTCGTTCGTGCCGGACCCGTTCGGCGAGCGTGGAGGGCGTCTGTACCGCACGGGCGACCTGGCGCGGGTGCTCCCGGACGGCAACGTCGAGTATCTGGGCCGGATCGACCACCAGGTGAAGATCCGCGGCTTCCGGATCGAGCTGGGGGAGATCGAGGCGGTGCTGGCGAGCCATCCGGACGTGCTGGAAGCGGTGGTGATCGTGCGCGAGCGCCAGGGGGAACCGGCCCTGGTCGGCTATGCGGTGACCGGCGAATCCCGCCCCTCCAGCACCGAGCTGCACCGGTTTCTCGGCGAGCAGCTCCCCGCCTACATGGTGCCTTCGGCGTTCGTGCTCCTCGACCGGCTGCCGCTCACGGCCAACGGCAAGCTGGACCGGGCCGCGCTGCCGGCCCTGGAGCGCGATGGCGAGCTGGAGAGGCAGTACCTGGCGCCGCGCGACGCGCTGGAGCTGCGGCTCGTCCGCCTCTGGGAGGAGCTCCTGGGCGTCGAGCCGATCGGGGTGCGGGACGACTTTTTCGCGCTGGGCGGCCACTCCCTGCTCGCCGTCCAGGTGGTGGCTCATATCGAGAAGAACTTCGGCAGGGGCCTGCCCCTCGCGGTCCTGCTCCGGAACCCGACCGTGGAGCGCTTGGCCACGGTCCTGCGCGCAGGGGGAGAGCCCGCGCGCGGCGTGCTGGTGGAGCTGGCCCCGGGCACGGGCCGGCCCTTCTTCTGCGTCCACGCCGTCGGCGGCGAGGTCCTCGGTTATGTCCATCTGGCCCGTCACCTGGACGTGGACCGTCCGATCTATGGTCTCCAAGCGGGTCTCCAAGCGGGCCTGCAAGCGCCGGAGCTGGAGGGGGGCGCGCCTTGGACCCTGGAGGAGATGGCGGCCCGGTATCTCCGCGCCCTGCGGGAGGTCCAGCCGGAAGGCCCGTACTCGCTCGGCGGCTGGTCCATGGGCGGAGTGGTGGCGTTCGAGATGGCCCGCCAGCTCGAACGGCAGGGCGAGACCGTCGACCAGGTCATCCTGATCGACTCCTTCGCGCCCGGCAGCCAGGACCGGCCGGAACCGGCTGTCGCGGAGGGAGAGCTGGTGGCCCTCTTCGCCTACGACGTCGCCCGCCTCTTCGGGATCGACCTTGTCCATCTGCCGCCGCGCTTCGGGCAGCTCGCCGCCGAGGACGCCCTGCGCTGGCTGTCGGCCGAAGCGACGCGGCTGGGCCTCCTCCCTCCCGGGCAGGACGGCGGAGAGCTCGCGCGCCGTTTCGAGGTGTTCCGGACCAATTTCCGGGCGCTCGAAGGCTATTATGGAGGACCTTCCGAGGTTCCCATGGTCCTGTTCAAGGCCTCTGGATCGCCTGCCGCGACCGTACGCCACGACCTGGGTTGGGGACGCCTCTCGAACCGGCTGATGGAGGTCCACGCCGTGCCGGGAGATCACTATACGCTTCTGCAACAGCCTCACGTCCAGGGCCTCGCCGCTCTCTTGCGCGAGCAACTGGCGGGTGAGAAGCCGGGTCTGCCCAGCGATGTCTGAGATCGCCGCACGTCTCGCCGGACTCTCGCCGGAGAAGCGCGAGCTTCTCGAGGCCCTGCTGCGGAAGAAGAGGGCGGAGGCGGCCTCCACCGCGGCCATCCCGCCGCGCGGTGATGCCCCCGGCCCCTTCCCCCTGTCCTTCTCGCAGGAGAGATTGTGGCTGGTCCACCAGCTCGAGCCCGAGAGCTCCGCCTACAACATCCCCATCGCCCTGCGTTTCACCGGCGACCTCGAAGCCGGTGCCCTGCGGGAGAGCTTCGCCGCCGTGGCGCGGCGGCACGAGGCGCTGCGCGCGCGCTTCCTCCTGCGGGACGGCGAGCCGGCGCAGGAGATCGATCCGCCGGGCGTTCCGCCCCTGCCGCGGGTCGACCTGGAGGGGGTGCCCGAGACGGCGCGGGAGGCGGAAGCCCGCCGGTTGGCCGAGGCGGAAGCCGGCCGGCCGTTCGACCTCCAGAGCGGCCCGCTCCTACGCTGCGTCCTCCTCCGGCTCTCCGGCCGGGACCACATCCTGCTCGCCACCATGCATCACATTGTGAGCGACGGCTGGTCGGCGGGGATCTTCGCCCGCGAGATGGGCGCCTTCTACGCCGCGGCCCTCTCCGGCCGGCCGGCCGCACTGCCCCCCCTGCCGGTCCAGTACGTCGACTTCGCGCTCTGGCAGCGCCGGACCCTGTCCGGCCCGGCGCTGGAGAAGCAGCTCGCCTTCTGGCGGGAGCGGCTCTCCGGCCTCGACCCGGTCCTGGAGCTGCCGTCCGACCGTCCCCGTCCGGCCCGCCGGACGCCGCGCGGCAACGTCGTCCCCTTCGTCCTGCCCGCGCCGCTCTCCCGCGAGCTCAAGGCGCTGACCGGGCGGGAAGGGACCACCCTGTTTACGACGCTGCTGGCGGCCTTCTTCGCCCTGCTCCACCGCCAGACCTGCAAGGAGGACCTCTGCGTCGGCACGCCGGTGGCGGGCCGGCGGCAGGCGGAGATCGAAGGCCTCATCGGATTCTTCGTCACGACTCTGGCGGTGCGCGTCGGCCTGGCGGGAGAGCCTTCGTTCCGCGAGCACCTGGCGCGGGTCCACGAGGCCGTGCTCGACGCGCAGTCGCACCAGGACCTGCCCTTCGAGCGGCTGGTCTCGGAGCTGGCGCCGGAACGGAGCCTGAGCTACACGCCGGTCTTCCAGGTCGCCTTTACCTTCCAGAACGCCCCCGGCCAGGCCCTGGAGCTGCCGGGGATCGCCGTCCGCGGGTTCGAGCTCCCCCCGCGGACGGCCAAGTTCGACCTGACCCTGGTCCTCCGGGAAGAAGGCGGATGGATCGCGGGCGGCCTGGAGCACAGCCTCGACCTCTTCGACAGGCCGACCGTCGCCCGTACCCTGAGCCAGCTCGAAGCCCTGCTGACGGCGGTGGCCGCGGACCCGTCGCTGCCGCTGCCCGCCATCCCGCTGTTGAGCCGGCCGGAGCTTCACCAGCTCCTGGTGGAGTGGGGTGGGGCGAAGGAGGAGGCTGCGGCCGCGGAGACCTTGCACGGCCGCTTCGAGACGCGGGCCCGGCAGATGCCCCTGGCCCCGGCCGTGACCTGCGGCCGTACGACGCTGAGCTACGGCGAGCTGAACCGCCGCGCCAACCAGCTCGCCCGCCGCCTGCGCGGGCTCGGGGTCGGGCCGGAGAGCCGGGTGGGACTGTGCCTGGAGCGTTCCCTGGAGCTGGTGGCCGGGATCCTGGGCATCCTCAAGGCCGGAGGCGCGTATGTGCCGCTCGATCCCGGCTACCCGCGCGAGCGTCTGGATTACATGATCGCAGACGCCGGTATCCGGATCGTGGTCGGGACGCAGGAGTCCGTCGCCCTGCTTCCCGACATGACCCGCCAGATCCTCGTCGACACCCACCGCGAGCTGCTGGAGATGTGCTCTGCCTTGGACCCGGAACCTCGGGCGGACGAGGCGAGCCTGG
>JBKKAU010000956.1:0-3883 GCA_046714475.1 Thermoanaerobaculia bacterium | reverse complement strand
TCGCTTCCGGAGCGGTCGGGAAGCTTCCCGGAGCCGGCGGATCGCTTCCGAAGCGGTCGGATGCTTCCGGTGGCGTCGGGGTAGCCAACTCGCCTCGATGGAAACGGGGAGCCGGACAGGAGCCGGATCCACCGGACAGAAGCCCGGTCTCCCGGCCTCAGCTGTCGTCACGGACTGTGAGTGTCAGCTCAAGGAGCGGTGGATGCTCGGTGGCATGGAGGGCCGTGAGACGTGATTCGTCGACGGGAACGAGAATGCGGAAGGGTGTGGAGCGCTCTTCCTCGGCGCTGTGGTTCCGCAGCCACTGCGTCGCGAGCTCGTCGTCTCCGCTTCGGATCTTCACGGCAAGGTCGATCCGTCGATCATAGGAATCTCTCACCAGAACCAGGCCGGACACGACGAGCTCCATGGTACGAGCTTTCCTCGGTCCTTTATATTCCTTGGCGACGGTGAGGCCGATCAGCGAGACATGCTGATCGCAGATGTACTTGCGGACATCGGCGAGACGGAGGACGGAACCCGGCTTGATGCTGGCGACGTTGGGCAGCGGCAGATCCAGGATCATCGGGGAGGCAAAGTGCTGTTCTTCCGGAGGCGGTGCGGTGCCCTGCTTCGCCACTTGGGCGATGGAGAGACTCTGTGCAGCCGCGAGCAGGACGATGGTGAGCACCAGGACTCTCTGCATCTTCACTCCTTCTTCGTGTCTGGAGACAGCCCGTCGCGGTGGACGCCGAACGGGCGACGTAGCCGTACCCTCGACCGACGGCCATGGCCCTGCCACCCACTGGGTGGCTATCCCGTGACTCGTCTTGAATGGCTGGACTAATAGTACAACAAGAGGTCGGAGGCTCGCGCGGACGACGGAACGGCTGGAAAGACGTCGATCAAGCCTTGTAGACGCCCGACGAGCCTTGTGGGAGCCCATTCAAGGTCTGGCGAAGCCATTTAGAGTCCGTTTGTCCTGAAATAACTTTGTTTGTTCTATTTGCGCCGTAATTGTCCTGAAATAAGTCTGTAGAAGCCAAATCAAGACTCGTGGAGCGTTTTCAAGCCTCGTAGGAGCCCGTAGAAGTTGTACAGGCGTATTCACGATGTATTTGGCGTCTACAGAGTTCTACGGGCGTTTTTCCGGGTTGACCGGGCTCCTCCAAGGTTCGCCGGGCGTATTCAGGTCTTGCGGAGCGTCCTCTACCCCTTCACCACTCCCATCGGCCGGAGTTGGGCGACCTTACGGGAGAGGCCGGCGCGGTCGACCACGTCGACGACGTCGGAGACGTCCTTGTAGGCTTCGGGCATCTCTTCGGCCACGGTGCCCATGCCGGCGGCCATCACGATCACGCCTTTGTCCTCCAGCTCTTCGAGGAGACGGCGGCCCTTGGCGGCCTTTTTGGCCGCCTTGCGGCTGAGCTGGCGGCCGGCGCCGTGGCAGGTCGAGCCGAAGGTCTCGGCGTAGGCGCGGTCGCTGCCGGCGAGGACGTAGGAGTAGCGGCCCATGTCGCCCGGGATCATCACCGGCTGCCCGACCTCGCGGTAGACCTTGGGCACCTGGGGATTGCCCGGCGGATAGGCCCGCGTCGCTCCCTTCCGGTGGACGCAGGCGCGCACCTTCTTGCCGTCCATCTCGAAGGTCTCGAACTTTGCGATGTTGTGGCAGACGTCGTAGACCGTCTCCATGCCCACCTCGCGGGGGTTCATCTCCAGCGCGGCCATGAAGCTCTCGCGCGCCCAGTGGCTCATCACCTGGCGGTTGGCGAAGGCGAAGTTGGCCGCCGCCGCCATCGCCCCGAAATAGCGCTTGGCCTCGGGCGAACGGATCGGCGCGCAGCAGAGCTGGCGGTCGGGCAGCTCGATGCCGTAGCGGGCCGAGGCGTCCAGCATCGCTTTCAGGTGGTCGGTGCAGACCTGGTGGCCGAAGCCGCGCGAGCCGCTGTGGATCATCACGGTGACCTGGTCCTTGAACAGGCCGAAGGCCCGCGCCGCCTCTTCGTCGTAGATCTCGGAGACGTACTGGATCTCGGCGAAGTGGTTGCCGGAGCCCAGGCTGCCGAGCTGGGGCTGGCCGCGCTCCATGGCGCGATCGGAGATCAGGCCGGGGTCGGCGCCGTCGATCCGGCCCCCCTCTTCGAGGACCTCGAGGTCGCGCTGGGTGCCCAGTCCCTTCTTGACGGCCCAGTGCGCGCCCTGCTCCATCACCCCCTGCATGTCGCTCTTGGTGAGGTGCAGGTCCTTGCGGCCGGCGCCCATGCCGGTGGGCACCTGCTGGAAGAGCTGCGTGACGAGCTGGCGCAGGCGGGGCCGGACGTCCTCCTCGGTCAGGGCGGTCCGCATAAACCGGACGCCGCAGTTGATGTCGTAGCCGACGCCGCCCGGGGAGACCACCCCCTCCTCGGCGTCCATGGCCGCGACGCCGCCGATCGGGAAGCCGTAGCCCCAGTGGATGTCGGGCATGGCGAGCGAGGCCGAGAGGATGCCCGGGAGATGGGCGACGTTGGCGACCTGCTGGAGGCTCTCGTCCTGCCGGATCTGCTCCATCATCGGCGGGCTGGCGTAGACGATCCCGTCCACCCGCATCTTGCCGTGCCGCGGGATCCGCCAGCGCGTCTCGTCCACCTGTTCGATCGGGACCATGGTCGTTCCTCCTCGCGTTCTCGCTGTGCAGGACGGATGCCCGCGAATCCTCACCCCCCGGCCCCCTCAAGCGCAGACCTCCCCGAGCCGCTCCTCTTAGATATCGAAAATAACCCGCGCCCGCCAGCCGTCGGGCGTCTCGACGACTTCCAGGCCGTGGTAGGTCACCGCCTTGATGAGCACCTTGAGGCCGTGGCGCTCCTCGTCCCGGACCTCTCCCCAGGCTTCCGCCGTCAGCCGGTAGCCTTCGCCGTCCTCCTCCAGCCGCGTCTCGACCCGGCGGAAGAGGAGCCCCTCGATCTCGAAGACGTAGAGCAGCTCTTCCAGCCAGACGACGAGCAGCAGGTCGAGCGCCGAAGCCCGCAGCTCGAAGGAGCGGGAGAGGCGCTCCTCGATTCCATCCCGCTCGGTCAGGGTGTCGGTGAAGGCGGCGAGGGCCTCGGCGAAGAGCTCGTCGCGGGTCGCGGCCGTGGCTTCGAAGGCCACGTCGGCGGTGTGGTTCAGGAACCGGTAGCCCATGCCAGGGGGGAGACGGCGACCGGCTCGCGCTCGAAGATCCGGACGAAATGTCCGACGTAGACCTCAGCGACCTCCGCGAGGGAGGGGGCCTTGCCCGTCAGCCGCTCGATCGAGGTCAGCTCGACCTGGTGCAGGCCGCAGGGGATGATGCCGGTGAAGTACGAGAGGTCGGTCGAGACGTTGAGCGCGAAGCCGTGGGTGGTGACCCAGCGCGAGAGGTGGACGCCGATCGAGGCGATCTTCTTCTCCCCCGCCCAGACGCCCACGAACGCCTGTCCGTCGCGCGCCTCGGCGGTGACGCCGAAGTCGGCCAGGGTCAGGATCAGCGTCCGCTGGAGGTCCTGGACGTAGCGCCGGATGTCGCGCCGGTCCGGGCTCAGGTTGAGGATGGGATAGCCGACGAGCTGTCCCGGCCCGTGGTAGGTGACCTGCCCGCCGCGGTCGCACTCCGCGACCTCGACGCCGCGCGCCCGCAGCCACTCGGCCCCGGCCAGGACGTCCGTCCGGTCGGCGTTGCGCCCCAGGGTGTAGATGTGCGGGTGCTCCAGGAGCAGCAGGTGCTCCGGTCCCTCATCCCGCTTGACGGACTCGCGGAGGGAGCACTGAAGCTCGACCGCTTCGCCGTAGGGGATGCGGCCGAGGAAGCTCCAGTGGAGGGGGCGGGGGGTGGGTGGGTCGGGCATGAGGGGATTGTAGCCGCGTCACAGTCCGAGTGACGGATAGCGGCATGTAGGGG
>JBKKAU010000955.1:0-4183 GCA_046714475.1 Thermoanaerobaculia bacterium | reverse complement strand
GGGAGTCCGCTGATCCATTGTCGAGTTATCTCCTCGGGCGGCGGGCTCGCCGCCACCCCGTTGGTCAGGGTCTAGAAACGAAGGGCCGGGGCCCGTCCTGGAAGTCTTTGAGGATGCTCTGTACTCGCGGGAGCACCCGCTCGCGGCGATGTCGCTTTTCCAGGACGATCGAAGCCAGAGCCTCGCTCGCCCGGCGGACATCGTCGTTCACGATAACATAGTGGTACCGTTCGTAACAGCCGATCTCGGAAAGGGATACCGCCAGCCGGCGGGCGATCTGCCCGGGGTCGTCGAGGCCGCGCTGGTGGAGCCGCCGCTCCAGGGCCTCGTAGCTCGGCGGCAGGACGAAGATGCTGTGCGCCTCGGGATGCCGGGCCAGCACCTTCTCCGCCCCCTGGACGTCGATGTCCAGCAGCACGTCGACCCCCTGCTCCAGGCGCGGCATCACCTCGTCGTAGGAGGTGCCGTAGAAGTTGCCGTGGACCTCCGCCCACTCCAGGAAGCGGTCGGCGGCGATCATCGCCCGGAAGGCCGCGTGGTCGACGAAGTGGTACTCCCGGTCCTGAGCCTCGACGCCGCGCGGCCGCCGCGTCGTGTGGCTGATCGAGAACGTCAGGCCGGCCCCCGGAGCGCTGCTCAGGAGGTTCCGGATGAGGGTCGTCTTCCCCGCCCCGGAGGGGGCGGAGATGATGAACAGCTCGCCGCGTTGCATCGCTTCGCTCAAGGAGATCGATTCTACTCGACGTTCTGGACCTGCTCCCGCATCTGCTCGCAGAGGACCTTGGCGTCGAGCACGGCGCGGGTCATCTCGGGGTTGCGGCACTTGGCCCCCAAAGTGTTGAGCTCGCGGAAGATCTCCTGCGCCAGAAAATCGAGCCGCTTGCCCGTCGGACCCGGCTCGGCGACGACCGACCGGAAGTGGTCGATGTGCGAGCGCAGGCGGTCGATCTCCTCGCTGACGTCGCTGCGGTCGACCAGCACGGCCGCCTCCTGGGCGAGCCGCGCCTCGTCGACCGGCTGGCGGTCGAGCAGCTCGGCCAGGCGCCGCCGCAACGCCGCCGCGATCTCCTCGCGCACCGGCTGGCGCAGGGCGTCGAGCCGCGCCACCACCTCGTCAAGGCCCCGCAGCCGCTCCTCCAGCGCCGCGGCGAGGCTGGCGCCTTCGAGCAGCCGGCCGGAGACCAGCTGCGACACGGCATCGCGCGCCACTTTGAGCAGCAGCTCGTGGTCGTCGGCGTCCCAGGCCCCCTCCTCCAGCTCGACGCGGAACGCCTCGGGCAGGCGCAGGAGGTCGCCGGCCGAAAGGCCCCGTTCGGCCAACCCCTCGTCCATCAGCTGCCGGACCGCCGTGTACGCCGCCCGCGCCACCCCGAGGTTGACCTGGACGTGGGCCCGCCGCTCGTACAGAGGCCGCAGCTCGAGCCGCGCCTCGACCCGGCCGCGGTGGACCTCCCTTCCCAGGAGGTCGCGCAACACCGCTTCACTCGGCCGCAGCTCGTCCGGGATCCGGAGCTGCAGATCGAGGAAGCGGTGGTTCACGGCCTTGAGGCTCACCGTCACCGCATGGCGGGCGTTCTCACCCGAAGCTTCACCGTATCCCGTCATGCTGCGCATCAGACTCTCCTCTCAGGTTCATGCCCCGCCAGGCGCTCCGCCTCGGCCTCGGCGGCGATCAGCCGCCGTTGCAGCTCCGCCGCGGCCGCCTCGGGGTCGGCCCGGCGCTCCACCCGGAGCGGCTCGCCGTAGACGAAGTGCACCGTCGACAGCGGCAGGGGGACCAGGAAACGGTCCCAGGAGCGCAGCCGCTTGGCGCGCGTCGCCGCCACCGCCCCCGGCTGGATGGGCAGCCCGCTCGCCGCGGCCGCCAGGTTCCCGCCGGGGTGGACCTCGGGGACCGGGCCGCGCGGGCCGTCCGGCGTGAAGGCCAGATCGTAACCTTCCCGGGCCTTGCGCAGCAGCGACCGCAGGCCGGCGGCGCCGCCCCGGCTGCTCGAGCCGCGGCTGGCGTCTATGCCCAACCGGGCGACGGTGCGGGCGATCAGCTCGCCGTCCCGGCTCTGGCTGACCAGCACCGAGATGCGGCGCCCGCGGTACGCGTAGGGCATCAACAGCAGGTGCCGGTGCCAGAAGGCGAGGATGAAACGCTCCCCCCGCCGCTCCCACTCCCGCACCTTGCCGTCGCCGTGATGGCGCAGGCGGACGCTGGCGCGCAGGCCGCGGATCAACCCGGCGGCGAGCAGGGGGACGACGGCCGGCTCCATGTCAGACCCGGAACTGCAGGTCGTAGAGCCGTTTGTACGCTCCGCCGCGCGCGATCAGCTGCTGGTGCGACCCCAGCTCGACGATCCGCCCGCCCTCCATGACCACGATCCGGTCGGCCCGGGTCACGGTCGAGAGGCGGTGGGCGATCACCAGCGTGGTGCGCCCCTGGATCAGGTTGTAGAGCGCCTTCTGGACCAGCGCCTCGGACTCGCTGTCGAGGTGCGAGGTCGCCTCGTCCAGGATCAGGATCGGCGCGTTCTTGAACAGCGCGCGGGCGATCGCCAGACGCTGGCGCTGGCCGCCCGACAGGCGCAGGCCGGACTCGCCGATCACCGTGTCGTAGCCGTGCGGGAGCTGCATGATGAACTCGTCGGCGTAGGCCGCGGCGGCCGCCTCGCGCACCCGCTCGAGCGGCAGGTCGGAGCGGCCGTAGGCGATGTTGGCGCGGATGGTGTCGTTGAACAGCACCGTGTCCTGCGTCACCAGGCCGATCAGCGCGCGCAGGCCCTTGACCTGGATGTCGCGGATGTCGACCCCGTCCAGGGCGATCCGCCCCGAGTCGGGGTCGAAGAAACGCGGCAGGAGGTTGACCAGCGTCGACTTGCCGGCGCCCGAGGGGCCGACCAGGGCGACGATCTCGCCGGCGCGGATGTCGAGGCTCACCTCGTGCAGCGTCGGCCGGTCCTCGTAGGCGAAGGAGACCCGCTCGTAGGCGATCCCCTTCTCCACCCGCTCGACCGGGCGCGCCCCGGGCCGCTCGACGATGTCGTTGGGGATGTCGGTCACCCGCGCCACCCGCTGGCCGGCGGCGAGCGCCTCCTGCAGGATCAGGTTGACCTTGTTCAGCTTGCGGATCGGGTCGTAGAGCATCAGCAGGGTGGTCAGGAACTGCACCAGCTCCGGCGCGCTCAGCTCCCCCGCCCGGATGCTCCGCCCGGCGAAGACCAGCAGGGCCGCCGACCCCAGGACCGCCAGCGACTCGACCACCGGCCCCGAGGCGTGGGCCAGCATCTGCGCCCAGAGGTTCACCCGCAGGTGCCGGCGCGTCGCCTCGCGGAACTTGCCGTGCTCGAACTCCTCCATGCCAAAGGCCTTCACCACCCGGTGGCCGCGGATCCCCTCGGCCATCAGGCTGGCGAGGTCGGCCATGCGCTCCTGGCTGCGGTGGCTGGTGCGGCGCATGCCCTTGCCGAAGCGCACGATCGGGTAGACCAGCACCGGCGCGGCGATCAGCGAGATCAGCGCCAGCTTGAAGTTCGTCGACAGCAGCAGGGCGAGCAGGACCAGCAGCGTGATCGACTGCTGGAACAGGTCGAGCAGGCGGTTCGACACCGCGTTCTGCATCAGCGCCACGTCGTTGATGACACGCGCCACCAGCTCCCCCGACGGGTGCTCGGCGTGGAAGCGGCTGGACTGCCCCAGGATGTGCCAGTAGAGGTCGTTGCGGATGTCGGTCGTCACCCCGAGGCCGATGTGCTGGAAGGCGTAGCCCGAGACGAAGTCGGCCAGGCAGCGCATCAGGAAGACCGCCACGAAGAGCAGGGGGACGAAGTAGACCACCTCGTCCGGACTGATCCCCAGCCGCCGTTTCAGCGAGGCGTAGGTGTCGTCGATCTGGCGGGAGACGTCGAACCTCTTCTGGAGGTCGGCGAGCAGGCCCTCCTCCCCCTCTTCGCCTTCGGCCTCCGCGGGCGCCGCGGTCACCGCTCCCAGCGGCCCGGGGGCGCGGTCTCCCGCCAGCAGCACCTCGGCGAAGATCGGCTTGATCAGCGCGACGGTCCCCGCCGTCGCCGCCGCGAAGACCAGGATGCCGGCCGCGGCCAGCATGGCCCAGCCGGTGTAGCGGCGCAGATAGCGCCAGAAGAAAGCCCGCATGCTCAAGCCGTCACCCCTCCCGCCCCTCCCGCGACCGTCCCCGGCG
>JBKKAU010000954.1:0-1112 GCA_046714475.1 Thermoanaerobaculia bacterium | reverse complement strand
GCTCTGCGGCGGGGCCGTCTCGACGCGGGGCGCCTCCGCGGTGAAGCGGGAGGAGGCCTCGACCGGCTCGGCCTCGTACGCCGGGACCGTAGCCGGAGACGGCGCGTCGGTAACCGCCGGCAGCGGCGGCAGCTCCTCGGCCACGACGTTGGCGGGAGCGGCCCAGTGATCGACCGGGGCGACCCAGGGCGTGGCCGGCTCGGGCTCCGGCTCCGCTTCGACCTCCCAGGCGGACTCACCGGCCACGGGCGCGGCGGGCTCGGGCTCGGCGACCGCGGTGTAGGAGGCCGAGGAGGAGTATGCCTCGTCCGTGGGCTCCGGCTCGGCCCACGCTGTCGGCTCCGCGGCAGCGGCGCCCCAGGTCTGCGAAGAGGTGGTTTCGGGTTCGCTGCCCGGAGCGGGTGGAGCGGCTGGAGCGGGCTCCTCGGCCGGCGTTTCCAGTTCCGGCTCCGGCTCGGCTACCGGAGCTGTCGGAGCCAGGGCCGCGGGGGCGTCCCCGTGCTCGCCGGTTTCGACCTCCCCTTCCGCCGGCTCCAGCGTGGCCGTCGCCGCCCGCTCCCGGAAGGGGAGGGTCTCGATGGCCAGCGCCGCCGCGTAGATGAGGAGCTGCAGCGCCTCGACCGACAGGTCGGCGCCGTCCGCGCGGTCGGCGTAGACGGCGGCAGCCGTCTTGTCGCGCAGGACCAGGGGCACCAGCACGCCCTCCTGGGGCAGCGGCGCCTCGAGCCGGCTGCACAGCTCGGCGCAGTCCGAGGCCGTCAGCCGCACCGGCCCGCCCTGGAGCACACGGCCCCACGGCCCGTCCTGCGGCGCCTCGAAGGCCAGGCCGCGGATCGTCGCCTCGGAGCCATCGGAGCCAGCGAACCCGTGCGCGCCCCAGCCGCGGACCTCGCTGCCGCGGGCGAGGAGCAGCGCGGTGCGCGACGCGAAACGGCTTCCTTCGGCGAGCAGCGCCGAAAGGATCTCCGCCTGCGAGCGGCCACGGTCGACCGCCGCCAGCGCCTGGCGCAGGTCGCCGAACGCGCCGCGGCGGGCGCCGGCGCCCCCCCCCGCCGTCGCGGCCGGGGCCGCCGCCGGGCCCGCGGGGGCGTAGTAATGATGAGTGAGGTAGG
>JBKKAU010000953.1:0-5428 GCA_046714475.1 Thermoanaerobaculia bacterium | reverse complement strand
AGCTCGCGCAGCGCCGCTTCGTCGCGCAGCCCGCCGACGGCCAGCACGTCCAGGCGCTCGACGCCGCCCGCGCCGAGGGCGCGCACCGCCGCCTTGAGCGCCCGCGTCTCGGTCTCGCCGGCGGTGGCGACCCCGTCGGTGAGGAGCAGGACCCGCGGGTACCTGCGGTCCCGGGCCAGCCGCTCGGCGAGCCAGACGAGCGCCTGATGCAGGTCGGACGCTCCCAAGGGCCGGCGGTTTTCGAGACGCCGCACTTCGGCCCTGCCGAACCCGTCCGCCGTACCCTCGAAGACCGGCACCACCTCCTGGTCGAACACGGCGACCCCCAGGGGCGTGCCGCCGCCGGCGCCGTCGCGCAGGCCGGCGGCCAGCTCGGCCACGCGGCGCACCTGGTCGGCATAGCCCAGAGCGCGCGACGCGCTCGAATCGACCAGCACGTAAAGGCCCGCGATCTCCTGCGGCACGGCATCGCCAGGGGCGGCGGGAGCCGCGACACGCGCCACGGCAAGGTTGCCCTGGCGGAGGCCGCCGCGGCCCCCGATGCGATCGACGCGGTCCTGGCCGACCTCGAAGTCGCGGTCGGGGGTCCAGGCCTGCTTGTGCAGCTCGACGATGCGGCGGTCGCTGACCTCGCTGTCCAGATTGCTCTCGACCCCGCCGGCGGCGGGGCGGCTGCCGAGGAGCACGCGGACGTCAAGCCGGCCGACCTCCGAGAGCCCCAGGAGAGGGAGGACGTAGGGCGCGTCCGTCCGCTCCAGGGCGTGCGAGTAGGAGACGATCAGCTCTTTGCGCCCCCGGGCCGGGATCGGGAAGACGCGGGCCGAGAACTCGTTGCCCGCCTCCTGCTCGAGCAGCGCCGGGTCCTGCCGGCGGTGGAGGAAGTCCTCGTAGGCCTGGCGGGCGCGCTGGCGCTCCACCACCTCCCCCTCCTGCCAGACGCCGCCGATCTTCATGGCGAAGCGGGAGAGGGCCGCGCCGGGCGGCAAGGCGATGCGGAACCGTCCCTCGATGACCTCGTCGCGGGGGTTCTCGAAAGTCAGGCGCAGCTCGGTGAAGGCGAGAGGCGGCTCGAGGAGGGCGTTCGCTTCGAGCGCGACGAGGGCGAGGCCCGTGCCGTCGGAGGCGGTGAGGCGGATCGGGGCGGCCGGTCGAGGCGCCGGCCGCTCCAGGGCCGGTTTCGCGAAACGGAAGCTGGCGGAGCCCGCCGGAGCGACCGGACTGGCCGGATCGAGCGGATCGAGCGGATCGAGCGCGAGCGCGGCGGCAAGCCCCGCGACGGCGAGGACGAGAAGGCTGAGCGACAGGACGGTTCGGGACATGGGTGTCCTCCTTACTCCCTTAGACACACCTCGTGCCGAAATCGTCCCCGGTCCGCGAGTATGGCGGGACGACATCCGTGGAACCGGCCCTGAAACCTCCTCTGTGTAAAGAATCCTCGTCGCGGCATGGCTAATCACCATATTTTACTGACCCCTTGACAAGGATCTTCCGGTCGTTACAATACGCAGCACCAAACGGAAGGACTCGTTTTGAAATCCTGGGGGCTGGCGAGCGTGCGAGGGGATGGGCTCCGAAGGTCGAGATGTTCGTATGCCGAAACGCCACCATACCGTCATCCTAGTCCCGCACGCGCAAGCCAAGCTGCGCAAGTGGCGCGTCACCAATCTCCAGATTGCCCTGGCCGCCGCCTCCCTGCTGGTCCTCACCCTCGCCTCCGTCTTCACCCTCTGGTCCTTCTTCCACACGCCCTCGAACCCGGCCGAGATCGCGCGGCTGCGGCAGGAGAACGAGCGGCTGCGGCGGACGAACCGGACGTTCGAGACGAGCCTCCAGGACCTCCAGGGCAAGCTCAGCCGCTCCGAGGACCGCACCCGCGACCTCGCCATCGTGGCCGGCCTCGCCGACCTCGGGAACGCCGAGGCGGGCATCGGCGGCGGCGCCCCGATCGACGAGGCGATGCCCGACCTCGCCTCCATGGCGGACCGGGCCGGCGTGCTCGACGGCACCCTCGACGCGGTCGAGGCCAAGCTCGACGAGCGGGTCCACTGGCTCTCCGCCACGCCGGCGATCTCGCCGGTCAAGGGCATCCTCACCAGCGGCTTCGGCTATCGCGCCGACCCGGTGACCCACGGGCGCGGCGTGCACCATGGCATCGACATCGCCGCTCCCACGGGCCAGCCGGTCCAGGCGACGGCCAACGCCATCGTCCTGCGCGCCGCCACGGCGGGCGGCCTGGGCAAGGCGATCTACCTGGCGCACGGCTACGGCCTCACCACCCGCTACGGCCACCTGTCGCAGATCGAGGTCAAGCCGGGCCAGCGGGTCAAGCGCGGCGACGTCATCGGCCGCGTCGGCAACACCGGCCGTTCGACGGGACCGCACCTCCACTACGAGGTGCGCGTGGACGGCCACCCGGTCGATCCCCTGGCCTACATCCTCGACGGCACGAGCGATCCGTACTGACCCGGATCCCACGGCCCGGCGCCCCCCGCCGGGCCTGCCTCTCGCTGCGGAATCTTTCTGCTAGACTGCGGGTTGTGCGGCTAGAACCCGCCGGCCGCGTCGGCCGCACCGACCGCGCGCCGACCGCGGACAACGCGGACAACGCGGAAGTTACCCCGGACATCCCCCGGACACCTGTGAGACCCCGATGATCAACCGGATTCTGACCAAGATTTTCGGCAGCCAGCACGAACGCGACGTCAAGAAGATGCAGCCGACGGTGGCGGCCATCAACGAGATGGAGCCGCGGATCAAGGCCCTTTCGGACGAGCAACTCCGGGCCCAGACCCTTGAGCTCCGCCAGCAGCTGGAGGCCGGCTCGACGCTGAACGACATCCTGGTCCCCGCCTTCGCGGTGGCCCGGGAGGCGGCCTGGCGTACCTTGAAGATGCGCCCCTTCGACGTCCAGCTCATGGGCGGCATGGTCCTCCACAACGGGCGCATCGCCGAGATGAAGACCGGCGAGGGCAAGACCCTGATGGCGACCCTCCCCGTCTATCTGAACGCGCTTGAGGGCAAGGGCGTCCACGTGGTCACGGTCAACGACTACCTGGCGCGCCGCGACTCCGAGTGGATGGGCCAGGTCTACCGCTTCCTCGGCCTCTCGGTCGGCGTCATCCAGCACGACATGCCGGACGCCGAGCGCAAGCGCGCCTACGCCGCCGACGTCACCTACGGCACCAACAACGAGCTCGGCTTCGACTACCTGCGCGACAACATGAAGTTCGACCTGGAGTCGATGGTCCAGCGCGCGCACCACTACGCCATCGTCGACGAGGTCGACTCGATCCTGATCGACGAGGCGCGCACGCCGCTGATCATCTCCGGCCCTTCCGAGGAGTCGACCGACAAGTACTACCGCATCGACCGCATCGTCCCCCGCCTGGTCAAGGGCGAGGAGGTCGAGGACGAGGACGGCGCCAAGAGCGCGACCGGCGACTTCCTGGTCGACGAGAAGGGCCACTCCGTGAGCCTCACCGACGAGGGCGTCGAGAAGGTCGAGCAGCTGCTCGGCATCCGCAACCTCTACGACCCGGAGAACATGGAGGTCATCCACGGCGTCAACCAGGCGCTGCGGGCGCACCACCTCTACCAGCGCGACGTCGAGTACCTGATCCAGGACGGCAAGATCGTCATCGTCGACGAGTTCACCGGCCGCATGATGCCGGGCCGGCGGTGGTCGGACGGCCTGCACCAGGCGGTCGAGGCCAAGGAGGGGGTGAAGATCGAGCGCGAGAACCAGACGCTCGCCACCATCACCTTCCAGAACTACTTCCGGATGTACAAGAAGCTCGCCGGCATGACGGGCACCGCCGACACCGAGGCGGCCGAGTTCGGGCAGATCTACAAGCTCGACGTCACCGTCATCCCGACCAACCGGCAGATGATCCGGGACGACCGCGCCGACCTCGTCTACCGCAGCGCCGACGAGAAGTGGAAGTCGGTGATCGACGAGATCCGCGACTGTCACCAGCGCGGCCAACCGGTGCTGGTCGGCACGGTCTCGATCGAGAAGAGCGAGATGCTCTCGAAGCTGCTGAGCCGTCCGCCCAAGGTCGCGCACGTGGTCCTGAACGCCAAGTTCCACGAGCGCGAGGCGGCCATCGTCGCCCAGGCCGGACGCCTGGGAGCGGTGACCATCGCCACCAACATGGCGGGCCGCGGCACCGACATCGTGCTCGGCGGCAACCCCGAGGGGCTGGCCAGGGCCGAGGCCGACCCGGAGACCGAGCCGGAGGCCTATCAGGAGGCGGTCGAACGCTACCGCGTCATCTGCGCCGAGGAGCGCGAGAAGGTGCTCACCGCCGGCGGCCTCCACATCCTCGGCACCGAGCGGCACGAGTCGCGCCGCATCGACAACCAGCTCCGCGGCCGCTCCGGCCGCCAGGGCGACCAGGGCTCCTCGCGCTTCTTCCTCTCGCTCGAAGACGACCTGATGCGCATCTTCGGCACCGACCGCGTCAAGGGGCTGATGGGCAAGCTGGGCATGGAAGAGGGCGAGGCGATCGAGCACCGGATGGTGACCGGCGCCATCGAGCGGGCGCAGAAGCAGGTCGAGGCGCGGAACTTCGAGATCCGCAAGCACCTGCTCGAGTACGACGACGTGATGAACAAGCAGCGCGAGTCGATCTACAAGCTGCGCCGCGACATCCTGGAAGGCCGCGAGGGGCGCGACTACGTCCTCAAGACCTCGACCGACCTGATCGACTCGCTGCTCGAGACCCACTGCCCGGAGAAGTCGGATCCCATGGACTGGGACCTGCCGGGCCTGCGAAAGGAGATGCTGGCGTATTTCAACATCGCGCCGCAGGAGCTCGATATCGACGAGCTCGGGATCGACGAGCTCAACGACACCCTGGTCAAGACCGTCGAGCAGCGTTACGCCGAACGGGAGACGCGCCACGATCCGGAGATCATCCGCGGCTTCGAGCGCGCCATCATGCTGCACGCCGTGGACGTGGCCTGGAAAGACCACCTCCTCGCCCTCGACCACCTCAAGGAGGGCATCGGCCTGCGCGGCTACGCCCAACGCGATCCGCTCAACGAGTACAAGCGGGAGAGCTTCGAGCTGTTCGGGGAGATGAAGGCGCGGATCGACGACGACGTCCTTCAGAAGCTGTTCCGGTACGAGCCGGTGACCGAGGAGCAGCTGGTCGAGCAACGCCGCCGGCAACAGGCGGCCGCGGCCCCCAAGGTCCAGCTCTCGGCGCCGCCCAAGGTCGAGGGACCGCAGCGCGCCCAGCCGACGGTCGGCAAGGACGTCAAGGTCGGGCGCAACGATCCCTGCCCCTGCGGCTCCGGCAAGAAGTACAAGAAGTGCCACGGGGCGGCGGCATGAGCCTGCTCGTCGGGTGGGGCACCGCGACGATCGCGATCGTGCTCGCCATGGCGGTCTGGCTCCTGTGGATGCGGCGCAACCTCAACC
>JBKKAU010000952.1:0-1605 GCA_046714475.1 Thermoanaerobaculia bacterium | reverse complement strand
CGCTCGCGGTTGGCGACGGTGGCGCCCACGGCGAGGTCGTCCTGGCCGGTGTAGCGCCGCAGCAGCAGCTCGAAGGCCGACAGCAGCACCATGTACAGGGTCGCGCCTTCGCTGTCGGCGAGCGCCTTGAGACCGGTCAGCGGCGCGCCGGCGAACACCGCCCGGCGGCGGTGGCCACGGCCGCTCTGCACGGCCGGACGGGGCCGGTCGGTCGGCAGCTCGAGCACCGGCAGGCCGGCGAGCCGGCCCTTCCAGTAGGCGAGCCGGTTGTCCAGCGCCTCCCCCTGGAGCCGCTCGCGCTGCCACACCACGTAGTCCGCGTATTGCACCGGCAGCGCCGGCAATGTCGGCGGCATCGGCGGCATCGGCGTCTGGTGCCGGGAGAAGGCCCGGTAGAAGTCGCCGAGCTCGCGGACCAGGACCCCCAGAGACCAGGCGTCGGAGACGATGTGGTGCAGGGTCAGCAGCAGCACATGGTCGTCGGCGCCCCCTCCAGACAACCCGATCAGGGCGGTCCTCAGCAGCGGCCCGCGCGCCAGGTCGAAGGGACGGCGCGCCTCCTCCGCCCGCAGCCGCTCCATCTCGGTCTCCCGCGCCGCCGGCGCCAGGGACCGGAGGTCGATCACCGGCAGACTCAGCCGGCCCTCCGGGGCGATGACCTGGACCGGGTGGCCGCCGGCCTCGGCGAACGTGGTGCGCAGCGCCTCATGCCGCCGCACGATCCCGCCGAGGGCGCTCTCCAGCACGGCCGGGTCCAGGACGCCCTGGAGCCGGAACGCGGCGGGCACGTTGTAGGCCGTGCCTCCCGGTTGCAGCTGGTCGAGGAACCAGAGCCGCTCCTGGGAGAAGGAGAGCGGGAGGTCGCGGTCGCGGGGGACGGGGACGAGGGGCGGCACCACCACGGCGGCGCCCTGCCGAAAGCCCGCTTCGATAAGCTCCGCCTGGTGCGCCAGGGTCTGCGCCGTGAAGAAGCTCTGCAGCGGCAGGTCGAGACCGAAGACCGACTGGACGCGCGAGCGCAGCTGGGTCGCCTTCAGCGAATGCCCCCCCAACTCGAAGAAGTTGTGGCCGAGCCGGACGTCTTCGGTCCCGAGGAGCTCGCGCCAGAGGCTCGCGAGCACCTCCTGGATCGGCGTGCGGGGCGCCGCCCCCCTGTCCTCTCCCGCGGCGGAGCCGGGCGCCGGCAGCGCCTTGCGGTCCACCTTGCCGTTGGGAGAGAGCGGCAGGGCGCCGAGCAGGACCAGGGACGAAGGGACCATGAACTCGGGGAGCTTCGCGGCCAGGGCCTGGCGCAGCTCGGCGGTCAACGATGCGGCAGCCCCCGCTTGCGAAGCGTCCGCGACCGCATAGGCCACCAGCCGCGGATCGCCCGGCCGGTCCTCGCGCACCGCCACCACCGCTTCCGACACCGCCGGGTGTTCGCGCAGCACCGCCTCGATCTCCGTGAGCTCGATGCGGAAGCCGCGCAGCTTGTACTGGTGGTCCAGACGTCCCAGGTACTCGACCGCGCCGTCCGGCAGATGGCGCGCCAGGTCGCCGGTCGCGTAGAGGCGGGCTCCCGGCTCCGCCGGCAGCGGCGACGGGATGAACCGCTCCGCCGTCAGG
>JBKKAU010000951.1:0-1921 GCA_046714475.1 Thermoanaerobaculia bacterium | reverse complement strand
GCCGGGTGGCGCCGCGGTGGCTCAGCACCGCGGGCCGCGGGCGGTCGGCGGGCAGCTCCAAGAGCGGCGGCAGGCCGGCGAGCTGCCGCCGCCACCAGTCGATCTCCTGCTCCAGGACCTCGCCGCGCAGCCAGGAGCGCTGCCAGACCGCGAAATCCGCGTACTGCACCGGCAGCTCCGGCAGGGGCGACGGCCGGCGCGCGGCGAAGGCCGGATAAAGGGCCGCGACCTCGCGCACCAGGATGCCCATGGACCAGCCGTCGCTGGCGATGTGATGCACGGTCAGCGCGACGGCGTGATCCCTCTCGGCGAGGCGCACCAGCAAGCCGCGCATCAGTGAACCGCGCGCGAGGTCGAACGGCCGTCCGGTCTCCGCCGCGGCGAGGGTCCGCGCCAGATCCTCGCGCGCACCCTCGGGCAGCGCCGACAGGTCCACCACGGGAAGCGGGAAGGGCTCCGCCGGTCGGATCACCTGCACCGGCGTGCCGGCTTGCGCGGCGAAGACCGTGCGCAGCGCTTCGTGGCGGCGCACGACCTCGCCGAGGCAGAGCGCCAGCACCGCGCCGTCCAACGGCCCTTCGACGCGCAGCGCCACCGGCATGTTGTACAGCGGGCTGCCTGGTTCGAGCTGATCGATGAACCAGAGGCGCTGCTGGGCGAACGACAGGGGGAGGGCACCTTCATGCGGCACCGGCACGATACGAGGCGTGCCGGTACGGCGCGCCGTCTCGACCCGGGCGGCGAGCTCCGCCAGCCTGGGGGCCTCCAAGAGGTCGCGCAGCGGCATCTCGACGCCGAAGGCCTCGCGCAGGCGCGACATCACCCGCGTCGCCAGCAAGGAGTGTCCGCCCAGATCGAAGAAGTTGCCCTCCGCCCCGACCCGTTCGACACCGAGGACCTCGGCCCAGATGCCGGCGAGGATCTCTTCGACCGGCGTGCGCGGCGCCAGGGAGCTCTCCGAGACCGGCTGCTCCCCAGCCGCTTCCAGACCCAGGAGCGCCTTGCGGTCCACCTTGCCATGCGGCGTGAGGGGGAGCGCCGCGACAGTCACGAAGGCGGAGGGCACCATGTGCTCCGGCAACCGTTCGCGCAGCCCCGAGCGGAGCGCCTCGGGCGCAATGCCGCAGGCATCGCCGGCATCGCTGACCACATAGGCGACCAGCCGCCGGTCGCCGGGCCTGTCCTCCCGTACCACCACGGCCGCTTCGCGCACCGCCTCCAACTCGCCCAACGCCTCCTCGATCTCCCCCAGCTCGATGCGGAAGCCGCGCACTTTGACCTGATCGTCCAGACGGCCGAGGAAGTCGAGGTTTCCGTCAGGCAGGAGCCGCGCGCGGTCACCGCTGCGGTAGAACCGCTCACCGCCGCGCAGCACGTACTTCTCCGCCGTCAGCTCCTCCCGGCCCAGATAGCCGCGGGCGACCCCCGGGCCGCCGATCCACAGCTCGCCCGCGACCCCGATGGGCGGCAGCTCTCCCGCGGCGTCGCGGACGTGGAGCACCGCGCCCGCCAGGGGCCGGCCGAGCAGCGGCCTGGCCGGGGCGGGCGGCGGCGGCACCGGGTGCGCGGAACAGATGATGGTCCCCTCGGTCGGCCCGTAGAGGACCCAGATCCGGGCGCCCGGGAAGGTCTGCCGCAACTCCTCCAGCAGATCGGCCGGCACCGCCTCGCCACCGATGAAGACCCGGCTCAGCCGGCTCACGTCCGGCGCCTCCCGGCCGCGGCGGCGCAGCGCGTCGACGAGGCTCCGCATCAGCGCCGGAACGGCATGCAGGGAGGTCAGCTCCCCCAGGTGGTCGACCACCTGTTCGGCGTCCAGCCTCGGCCGCATGGGGAAGAGCACGGCCGTGCCGCCGGCCAGCAGCGGCGACAGCAGCTCGAAGAGAAAGATGTCGAACGTGGGCTGTGCCATGCAGGACAC
>JBKKAU010000950.1:0-4587 GCA_046714475.1 Thermoanaerobaculia bacterium | reverse complement strand
CACATCGTCTCGGACGGTTGGTCGATCGGCGTGCTGGCGGGCGAGCTGGCCGCCCTCTACCGGGGGGCGCGGCTGCCGGAGCCGGCGCTGCAGTATGCCGACTTCGCCGACTGGCAGAGGCGCTGGCTGAAGGGCGAGGTGCTGGAGGGGCAGCTGGGCTACTGGCGCGAGAAGCTCGCCGGCCTGCCGCCGCTCGAGCTCCCCACCGACCGGACGCGCCCGGCGGTGCAGAGCTTCCGCGGCGCGGCGGCGCGCCTGGACCTCCCCGCGGAGCTCAAGGCGGGGCTGGAGCGGGCCAGCCGCGGCCAGGGCGCGACCCTGTGCATGACGCTGCTCGCCGGCTTCCAGGCGCTGCTTGGCCGCTACTCAGGACAGGACGACTTGGGGGTGGGGACGCCGGTCGCCGGCCGCAACCGGCCGGAGATCGAAGGGCTGATCGGCTTCTTCGTCAACACCCTGGTGCTGCGGGCGGACCTCGCGGGCCGGCCCGGCTTCGCGGATCTGGTGGCGCGGGTGCGCGCCACGTCGCTCGCCGCGTACGCCCACCAGGACCTCCCTTTCGACCGCCTGGTCGAGGACCTGGCGCCGCAGCGGAACCTGTCGCGCAACCCGCTGTTCCAGGCCGCTTTCGCGCTCCAGAACGTGCCCATGCCCGACCTCGGCCTGGGCTCCGGGCTCGCCCTGGAGGCCGAGGAGGCGCCGGTCTCGGGAGCTAAGTTCGACCTCGCCCTGTTCGTCCAGGAGGAGCGCGGCGGGCTCGCCGCCGTCCTGGAGTACGCCACCGACCTGTTCGAGGCGGAGACGGCGCGGCGCCTGCTGGCGCACTTCCGGGCGCTGCTCGAAGCCGCGCTCGCCGCGCCCGCGGTGCCGTTCGACGAGCTGCCGCTGCTCGCCGAGGCGGAGCGGCTCGAGCTGCTGCTCGGCCGCAACCAGACGCGGAGCGAGTTCCCGCGCGACACCCCGGTCCACCGTCTGTTCGAGGAGCAGGTCCGCCTCACCCCGGAGGCGGTGGCGGTGATCGCCGGCGCGGAGAGCCTCACCTACGCCCAGCTCAACCGCCGGGCCAACCGGCTCGCCCACCGTCTGCGCTCGCTGGGGGTGGGGCCGGACACGCCGGTGGCCGTCGTCCTCGAGCGCTCGGTCGAGATGGTGGCGGCGCTCCTGGCCGTGCTCAAGGCGGGCGGCGCCTATGTGCCGCTCGACCCGCGCGACCCGGCCGAGCGCCTGGCGTTCGTGCTCGACGACACCGCGGCCGCGGTGGTGATCGGCCGGCCCGCGGAGATGGTGGCCGCCGGCCTCGCCCCCTGCGAGACGCGGGCCCTCTGCTGCGTCGACGTCGACGGCGCCGAGACCATGCAGCTGCCGGCGTCGTGGAACGGCGACATGGCCGTCGAGGTCGACGCCGCCAACCTCGCCTACATCATCTTCACCTCGGGCTCGACCGGGCGGCCCAAGGGGGTGGCGGTGCCGCACCGGGCCGTCAACCGCCTGGTGGTCCGCACCGACTACGCGCAGCTCGGACCGGGGGACCGTGTCGGCCACCTGTCGAACCCCGCGTTCGACGCCGCCGTCTTCGAGGTCTGGGGGGCGCTGCTGACCGGCGCCTCGCTGGTGGTGGTGCCGCGCGACGTCGCCCTCTCGCCCGCCGCCCTGGGCGAGGCCCTGGTCCGCGAGCGGATCACCGCCCTGTTCCTGACCACCGCGCTGTTCAACCAGATGGCGCGCGAGGCGCCGCGGTCGCTGTCCGGCCTCCGGTACCTGCTGTTCGGCGGCGAGGCGGTCGACCCGAACTGGGTGCGCGCCGTCCTGGCGGCGCCGCCGGAGCGCCTGCTGCACGTCTACGGCCCCACCGAGAGCACCACCTTCACCACCTGGCACGAGGTGCGGGAGGCGCCCGAAGCGGCGATCGTCCCGATCGGCAAGCCGCTCGCCAACACCTCGGTCTACGTGCTCGACGCCCGCTTTGAGCCGGCGCCGTCCGGCGTGCACGGCGAGCTGTGCATCGGCGGCGAGGGCCTCGCGCGGGGCTACTGGAACCGTCCCGACCTCACCGCCGAGCGTTTCGTCCCCGACCCGGCCGCCGGCCTCGCCGGCCTCGCCGGCCTCATCGGTCTCGCGGTGGAGCCCGGGGCGCGCCTGTACCGCAGCGGCGACCGCGTGCGCCAGCGGCTGGACGGCGCGGTCGAGTTCATCGGGCGGATCGACCACCAGGTCAAGATCCGCGGCTTCCGCATCGAGCCCGGCGAGATCGAAACCGCCCTGACGGCGCACCCGGAGGTCGCGGGCGCGCTGGTCATGGCGCGCGAGGACCTTCCCGGCGACCGGCGGCTCGTCGCCTACGTCGTGCCGCACGCCGGCGCGGTGCCGGAAGCGCGCGACCTGCGCGCCTTCCTGGGCGAGCGGCTGCCGCACTACATGGTCCCCTGCCGGTTCGTCCTGCTGGAGATGTTCCCCCTGAACGCCAACGGCAAGGTGGACCGGCGGGCGCTGCCGCCCCCCGACCTGACCCGGCCGGAGCAGGAGACCGCCTATGTCGGTCCGCGCACGCCGCTGGAGGAGCGGATCGCGGAGACCTGGTCGATGGTCCTGGGGGTCGACCGGGTCGGCATCCACGACAATTTCTGGGAGTTGGGCGGACATTCGTTGCTGGCCACCAAGGTCCTGTCCAGGCTCTTCGACGCCCTGGGGGTGGAGCTGCCGCTCCAGGCACTGTTCGAGGCCCCGACCCTCTCCGGCTTCGCCGTCATGGTCGGCCAGAGCATGCTCGCCGCGAGCGGCGAGGAGGGGCAGAGGTTCCTCGACGAGCTGTCCGAGATGTCGGAAGAGGAGGTCCATAGCCTGCTCGCGGAAGGTTGGTAGAAAAAGACGTCCCGCAAACCCAGCACTGAAGCACCTCTTTGAATGAAGGGGGTGCTCGTGCCGTGCCTGCTTTTGGCATAAATCATGCTCACCCCCACAACTGGCGTCGGCTCGGCCGGTCCGCTTTTTTCTTTTTTTCCCGCTGACGCGGAGGTGTGGGATGTCGAGAGTCGAGGTTTTGCCCCCTACCCTGGAACGCCTGGAGCGCTCCATCGGGTCTCAGGAAGAGATCAAAGGGCTCGTGCGTGATCTGCTCGCGGGAGTCCAGGAAGGGCCCGTGATCCGGTTGGCCTCTCCAACCGCGCCATCCGCTCCATCGGACGGCCCGGAAGGTGGATACGACCGTGCCTTCGAGCAGGCTGGCGAGCGGCTCGGCACGCGCATGCAGGCCCTGCTGCGCGAGCAGGCCGCGGCGCCGGCGCTGTGGGCGGACCTGCGCGGGCGCTCGCTGGAGGGCCGGCGGATGCGCCTCCGGAACGACCGGCGCTTCCAGACCTGGGCGTTCTGCGAGCATCTGGTCGAGGAGAGCGAGAAGGCCGTGGAGACGCCGCGCCGGGCGCTCGAGCTCGCCGAGCTGGCGGCCGAGCTGGTGAAGCATCTCGATCCGGCCGTCTATGGCGAGGAGCGTCTGGCCGACCTCGAAGCCTCGGCCTGGACGGCCGTCGCCGAAGCCCGGCGGCTGTCGGCCGACCGCGAGGGCGCGAAGTCGGCCCTGGAGTGCGTCCGCGAGGCGCTGGTCCGCGGCACGGGCGATCCGCTCGCCAGGGCGGCGCTCTCGAAGCTGGAGGCGTCGCTCGCGGTCGACGAAGGGCGCTACGCCGCCGCCGCCGACTCCCTGGAGCGCGCGATCCGCATCCACCGCCGGCTGGGGGATCCGCGGTTCGAAGGGGAGGCGCTGGCCCGCGAGGCCCTGATGGCCCTCACCGGCGGCCCGCCCCCCGCGGCGGCAGCCCGCCGTTCCGGTTGATCCGCTTGTCCTCTAAGAGGGGAGCCCGCCTGGGCTCTCCTCTCCTTGCATCTCCCCGCATCCTTCCAGTACGTTCCCCTGTCAGACCGGGAAGCCTGGGGCATGGGAGCGAGGTTAGAATGACATGGAACCGTCACCGCCCTGCCGCGCGGCGACGCCCCCTTGTGATCCTTTGATGTCTTTTGGACAGGAGCCCGGATGATGAGACCCCCCGAGATCATCAGGTTGACCCCCGGCAAGCGGATCCTCTTCCTCACCAAGGACCCCGAGCTGATCCGCCGCCAGCTGCGCGGCGAGCTCGACCTGCGCATGGAAGACCTGACGATCGACGACCTGCTCGACGACATCAACACCGACGCCATGACGCCGGCCTGGGTCTGCTTCAGCCACCGGCCGGAGGACATCGCCCGCGACGCCTACGCCGGCCTGATCGTCGACGGCAAGCGCCTGTTCGAGCGCGACGCGCTGATCGACGGCAACTTCGAGGTCATCGTCTCCGGCTACCGCAAGGGTGTCGGCAGCTCCCGCGAGACCGCGGTGCAGGCGGAGAAGTGGTCCGGCATCCGCATCGCGATCGCCGCCTCCTTCGCGCCGATCCACGCCCGCAACAACATCAGCCAGGGCGTGCTGATGGGCGACCACGAGATGCTGGCGCGCCTGCAGCGGGGCGAGGGCATCCGCCTGGATGAATTCTGCGAGGGCTGGGACCCGATCACGAAGCTGGTCATCCGCCATGGCGGCCTGTTCCCGTTCTCCAAGGC
>JBKKAU010000949.1:0-3115 GCA_046714475.1 Thermoanaerobaculia bacterium | reverse complement strand
CAGCAGCGAGTGGCCGCCGAGGTCGAAGAAGTCGTCGCGGACACCGATCGGCTGGACGCCCAGGACCTCTTCCCAGAGCCGGGCGAGCTCCAGCTCCACCAGGTCGCGGGGCGGCATGCGGGCGTCGATGCCGGGGTCGGGCAGCGCCCGCCGGTCCACCTTGCCGCTCGGGCTGAGCGGCAGATCGGGCAGCACGACGAACACCGGCGGCACCATGTAGTCGGGCAGCCGGTCGCGCAGGTACCCCTTGACCTCGGGGATCCGCGGCGGCTCGCCGGCCGGCACCAGGCAGGCCACCAGGCGACGGTCGGCTCCGTTGCCGCGGACGGTCACCGCCGCCTGGCGGACCGCGGGGTGACGGGCGAGCACGGCCTCGATCTCCCCCAGCTCGATCCGGAAACCGCGCAGCTTCACTTGGTGGTCGAAGCGGCCCAGGTAGTCGAGACGGCCGTCGGCCAGGTGGCGCACGCGGTCGCCGGTGCGGTAGAGCCTCTCCCCCGCCAGGCCGCTCCAGGGATCGGGGACGAACCGCTCGGCGGTCAGCTCGGGACGGCGGAAGTAGCCGCGGGCGAGCCCCGCGCCTCCCAGGTACAGCTCCCCCGGCATGCCGGGCGGCGCCGGCCGCATCCCGGCGTCGAGCACGTAGGCGCGGGTGCCGGCGATCGGGCGGCCGATCGCAGGCGAAGCCGCGAGCCCAGGGTTCGCCTGCTCGACCCGCTCGACAGTGGAATAGGTCGTGTCCTCGCTCGGGCCATAGAGGTTGAGCAGCCGGCCGACGCCGGGCTGGGCATGGATCTGCGCCACCAGCGGCGCGGGGATTGGCTCGCCGGCCAGGCAGACGGTGCGCACCGAAACGGGCAGTCCCGCCACCCGCACCAGCTCGGCGGCGGCCGAGGGCACCGTGTTGAGCAGCGTCACCGGCTGCCCACCCACGCCGCCGTCCTGGAGCGCCAGCATCTCCAGCGCGTTCTCGACCACCAGCACGCAGCCGCCGCGCGACAGCGGGAAGAACAGCTCGAACACCGACAGGTCGAAGCAGATCGAGGTCGAGGCCAGCACGCCGGCCAGCTCCTCGTCGGGGAAGACCCCGGCGGCCCAGCGCAGCAGCGCGACGGCGCCGGCGTGGGGGACGGCGACCCCCTTGGGCCGGCCGGTCGACCCCGAGGTGTAGATGACGTAGGCGAGGTTCCCGGGACCGGCAGGCGACGACGGCGGATCGCCGCTCTCGTCCTCCAGGGCCTCGAAGGCCGGGTCGAGGCAGACCCGGCGGGCGCCGGCCCCGGCCGGCAGCCGGTCGACCAGCCAGTCCTGCGAGAGCAGGATCGCGGCGCCGCAATCCCGGAGCATGAACGCCAGGCGGTCCTGCGGATAGGACGGATCGAGCGGCACGTAGGCGGCGCCGGCCTTGAGCACCCCGAGGAGCGCCACGACCATCTCGAGGGAGCGGTCCATGAAGACCGCCACCGGCGCCTCGGGGCCAACCCCCATCCCCTGAAGAAGGTGGGCCAGCCGGTTCGACTGCGCGTCGAGGTCGCCGTAGGTCAGCTCCTCGTGGCGGAAGCGGACGGCGACCGCTCCGGGCGTCCGCGCCGCCTGCCCGGCGATCAGGTCGTGGAGCCGGCGGGGATCGGCAGGCGCCTCGGTGACCGAGGCCCACTCCAGCAAGATCTGCTGGCGTTGCGCCTCGGAGAGCAGGGGCAGCTCGGAGGGACGGACCTCCGGCCACGCCGCCACAGCCCCGAGCGCCGCGAGGAGCTGCTCGCCGAGACGGGCGACGGTCGGCGCGTCGAAGAGGTCGGCGGCGTACTCCAGCGAGCCAGCCAGCCGCCCGCCCCTCTCCTCCAGCGCCAGCGACAGGTCGAACTTGGCCGGCCCGGGCGCGGTCTCCAGCGCGCTCGTCCCCGTGTCCCCCGCGAGCGCGGCCACGGACGGCCGGCGGTGGCTCTGGGTGAGCGTCAGCATGACCTGGAACAGCGGGGAGTGGCTGAGGCTGCGCTCGGGGTCCAGCTCCTCCACCAGTTTCTCGAACGGCAGGTCCTGGTGCGCCTGGGCCTCCAGCACGGTCTCGCGGACGCGCGCCAGCAGCTCGACGAACGGCGGGTCGCCGCCCAGGTCGCCGGCGAGCACCAGCGTGTTGGCGAAGAAGCCGATCAGCCCCTCGACCTCGGTGCGGTTGCGGTTCGCCACCGGCGAGCCGACCAGCACCACCTCCTGGCCGGAGGCGCGGTGGAGCAGGGCCTGGAAGACGGCGAGCAGGGTCATGAACAGGGTCGCGCCGTGACGCCGTCCCAGGCCGTGGAGCGCGGCGGTCAGCTGCGGGGGGAAGGCGAGCGGCCGGCTGGCGCCGCGGAAGCTCTGGACCGCCGGCCGCGGCCGGTCGGCCGGCAGCTCCAGGACGGTGGGCGCGCCGGCCAGCTTGCCCTTCCAGTACTCGACCTGGCGGGCCAGCACCTCGCCGGCGAGCCAGCCGCGCTGCCAGACCGCGTAGTCGGCGTACTGGACCGGCAGCGCCGCCAGAGACGCCAGAGATGACGGCAGCCCCTGGGCGAAAGCCTGGTAGAGGGCGGTCAGCTCGCCGGTCAGCACCTCCATGGACCAGCCGTCGCCGACGATGTGGTGCAGGGTGAGCCCCAGCGCCAGGTCGTCGTCGTCCAGCCGCAGCGCCAGCCCCCGCAGCAGCGGGCCGCGCATCAGGTCGAACGGCCGGACCGCCTCTTCGACGAGCCGGCGGCGCGCCTCCTCCGGCCGCCGGCCGGCGGGCAGTCCCCGGAGATCGACCACCGGCAGCGGCGGCAGCGGGGTCTCGGAGGCGGGCGCGATGTCCTGGTAGGGCAGGCCCTGGACGGCGGGGAAGGTGGTGCGCAGCGCCTCGTGACGCCGCACCACCTCGCCCAGGCTCCGCTCCAGGAGCGCCGGATCGACGCCGCCGCCCAGCCGCAGGGCGACCGGCATGTTGTAGACCGGGCTGCCGGGTTCCAGCTGATCGAGGAACCAGAGCCGCTCCTGGGCGAAGGAGAGGGGCAGGCTGCCCGTCCGCGGCAGAGGCCGGATCGGCGGCGCGTCCAACCCCTGTTGGGCGGCGAGGACCAGACGGGCGAGGCCGGCGGGCGTGGGG
>JBKKAU010000948.1:0-5422 GCA_046714475.1 Thermoanaerobaculia bacterium | reverse complement strand
GTCATCGATCGTGCAGATCTCGGCGACCGCCGGTCCGCCCAGGGTCAGCAGACCCAGGACGAGACAGAGGGCAAACTTCTTCATGACTCGGAATCTCCTCTCAGTAAGTCTCTTCGGTTGGTCCCATGCAAAGAATAAGACCGGCGGAGAGGGTGCTCTCCGCCGGTGGACCTGGGATCTCGATTAAAGAACCGCCCTCATCGCGACCGGCCGCCGATGTAGGCCGGATCGTTGGTGCGGTTGTTCACTACCTGACCGGTGGCGAGCAGCTTGCCGGCCTTGACCTTGACCTCGATCGTGATGCCGCCGGTGACTCCCACCGCGGGCAGCGGATGCTGGCCGGGATTGAGCTGGCGGACCCGGTTCGGGCCGAGGTCCTGATTGGCCAGCGTGCCGATCACGCTGCCGTCGAGCAGACGGTAGACCACGTCGAACGTGGCGTTCTCCGCCGAAGGATTGTACAGCGTTACGGTGCTGCGGTACGACGCGTCCTGTCGCATGCCGACGAGGTACTGCGCTTTGCCGGCCCCGGCGGCCTCTTCGGCTAGGTACGAAGCCATGGCTTGGCCGAAGCGCCGCTCCGGCAGGGCGTTGTCATAGACCTCGGCGCGGACCAGCGGGTAGGCCCCCGACGGGCTGGCGCTTTCGAAGGCGAGGGTCCCGACCGCCGAGGTCAGGCCCCACTGCGAGGACAGGACGTTGCTGATCCGCCGCGTCTCCCGCGGCTGCAGCGTCAGCGTCACCTTGTCCGTCGGGTTCGACTGCGTGCCCGACGGGATGAACCGCATCTCGGTGATCACGACCTCATTGGTGGGGTTCGAGATCAACACGTCGCTCTGCCACTGGCTGCCGCCGATCCCGGCGGTGCCGAAGATGCCGACCAGGTAGGCCTTGGAGCTGGTGGCCGGCTGGCCCGCCTCGACGAACGACGGATCGCTCGAGGCCGTACGGACCGTGGCGCCGTAGGGGAACACCACGCCGCTCTGGGTCTCGACCTCGATCCGGTAGTCGTCCGCGTCGGAGATGTGGAACAGCTCACGGATGTTCTGCACCTGATACTGCCGCTGACCGAAGCGCGCCACCGTCACGGGGTCGGACTGGGTCAGGAGCTGGCCGAGCTTGTTGTAGAACCGCAGCTTGAAGACCCCGTCCTGCGCCGTCGGGTTGGAGATCCCGAAGTAGGCGAAGGCCTCGGAGTTGTCGTTGAGGCCGATCAGGTGCTGCACCGTCGGACCCTGCTGCGCGGCCGCGCCGACCTGACTGGTCGACAGGCCAGGCACGGTCTGGCCGAACTGCGAGCCGTCCGTCTGGAACGTCGTGTTGAACGAGGTGATGACCGGCTCGGCATCGCCCTGGGCGACCTCGACCGTGATGAAGCCGGCGATGTTCGTGCGGTTGAAGAGGCCGTTCAGCACGTCGGCGACGAACAGCGTCGCCCCCGGCTGGATGGTCCGGGTCACCCGCGGCGGGTTGGTCTCCGGCGTACCGCGGCGGAGGAAGCTGAGCGTCACGTCCATCGCCTTGGCCGTCGGGTTGAAGAGGTAGAGGTCGCTCGACTGCACCAGCGCGCCACGTGTCTGCGCGATCCAGGGCAGCAGGACCGACTTCTTGCCCGGCGGAGGCTCAGGATTGCCGCCGCCGGTGATGATGATGCTCAGAGAGGCCGACGCGGTCGACTGGCCGTTGCCGGCGGTGAGCTGCACCACATAGTTGCCGGCCTGGTTCCAGGTGTGCGTCACCTGCGCGCCGGTGGCCGTACCGCCGTCGCCGAAGCTCCAGGTCTGGCTGGTCGCCCCGGACGTGGTCGACGTGAACGTCACCACCTGGCCCCTCTGGGCGGAGCAGCTGTTGATGCCGAACTCCGAGATGCAGTCGGCGTTGGAGGTGAAGCTCGCCGTGAACGGCGGGGGAGGCGGCGGGCCACCGCCGACGACGACCACCTGCCTGGTGACCGAGGCCGAGCAGAAGCCGAACGGGCAGTCGCCACCCGGCTTGGTCACCTCGAGCCGGACGTTGTAGGTACCCGCGCTCTGGAAGGTGTGCGAGATCGCCGCGCCCGAGCCGGTCTGGCCGTCGCCGAAGGTCCACGAGTAGATGCTCGGCGCGCCGGTCGACGAGTTGCCGTCGAAGCTCACCGCCTGGCCCGCGGACGGGCTGGCCGGCGAGAAGGTGAAGTTGGCGGCGAGGTTGCCGCCGCCACCATTGCCACCGCCGTTGCCGCCACCATTAGTGCCGATGGTGACCGACTTCGAGCCCGAAGCGCCCGCGCAGCCGGAGTTGGTGGCGGTGATCGTCTTGTTGCCGTCGTTCGCCCAGGTGATCGTCACCGAGCTGCTGGTGCCGGAGATCGAGCCGTTGCCGCTCGCGCTCCAGCTCCAGGTGGCCGACGGCGTGCAGTTGCTCGCGTTGGCCGTGAACGACAAAGACTGGTTCGCCTGCCCCGAGCTCGGGCCGGCGACCGTGATGGCGGCCGTCGGCGGGGGCGGAGGCGGAGGCGTCGAGCCGGCGATGCGGATCGCCTTGGCGTGCGTGGTCGTCACCGACTCCGCGCCGCGCACGACCCGCAGCTTCGGGGTGAAGTCCCCGGCTGCCGGATAGGTGTGGCTGGTCACCGGGGTCGGGCTGCTCTGCTCGAAGCTGCCGTCGCCGTTCCAGTCGTACTCATAGGCCGTGGGGTCGCCCTCCACCAGCACGGTGAACGGCACCGGCTCCCCGATCGCGAAGGCACAGACGCCAAAGCTGCAGCCCGCCTCGAAGGCGTTGATCTTGAGCGGGTTGATCTGCGTGATGTTGACCGCCAGCACCTGGCTGTCGCGCTCCACTTCAACGCAGTTACGGACCGAAACCTTGACGTTCTTGACGCCGGTCGTCGTGTAGGAGTGCTTCGGGTGCGGCCCGTTGACCGGATCGTTGGTCCAGACCGGGGTGGTGCCGTCGCCGAAGTCCCACTTCCACTCGGTGGCGCCGTCGACGTTGTTGAGGTGGAACTGGACGGTGCCGGCCGAAAACGTGTCGTTGCCCGGCGCGAACGAGGTCGGCAGCGCCGTCAGCGCCTGCAGGACCACAGTCGGCGCGCTCTGCGCCGGCAGCGCCGCGCTGCCCGAGGCGTTGCTGATCGTCGGGACGGCCCGGTAGGCGCCGGGAGCGATCCCGGCGGTGTTCCAGGTCGCCGGGTTCCCCGACAAGGTCGTAACCGGCATGCCGTTCGAGGCGTTCTGGACCTCCCAGCTGGACGTCAGAGGCGCCTTGCCGGTGGCGGTCGCCGTGAACGTGACCGGCTGGCAGACGCGGGCGGTCCCCGGAGAGGCGCTGCCGCCCGAGATCGCGGGGGCCGGGTTGAGCACCGTCACGTTCTTGGTGACGGAGTTGTTGCCCTGACCGTTCCCCACCGTCAGGTTTACCGGCTGGGAGCCGGTGGCCTGAAAGGTATGGGTAGGAGAGGCGGTCGACGCGGTGCTCTGATCCGGGAAGGTCCAGGTGCGCGAAGTCACCTGGCCGCCCGAGGTGTCGGTGAAGGTGACCGGCGTCCCCGGGTAGACCTCCGCCTCGGGGCTCCAGGTGAAGTTCGCCGAAGGCGGATGGCCGACCGTGACCTTGTGGATGTCGAAAATCGTCCAGGCGGCGCGGTAGAAGTAGTCGCCGTAGACCTTGCCCATGCGGGGCATCACTTCGCTGAATCCGGACGGGTTGCTGGCGTAGTACCAGCTCCAGTAGTCCACCGTCGCGGTCTCGCCGGCGTTGGTGACGGAGATGGTCTGCGGCGGCGTCAGGTCGACGGGCTGGCCGCCGCTGCCGAGGGCCGACACGTCGAACAGCCACTCGCGCTGCCGGCCGCCCGAGCACTTGTCCTCGTTGCCGAAGTAGAGGTAGTGCTTGTTGCCGCTCTTGGAGTAAGTCACGAAATGGCGGGCGGCGCCCACCGACCAGGTCTTCTGCCAGACCGGCGTCAGGCCGCCGCAATTGCCGTTGAGGCAGTTGGTGACGTCATAGATCCTGCCGCCCTGGCCACCGCCGCTCGACCGCGGAACGATGTACTGCGTCGCCAGGAACTGGCGGCCGTTCTGCTCCCACAGGGCCACGCCATAGACGAGCTGCTTGTTCGGATCGGCAGCGAACATGAGGCCGCTGACGGGCTGGGGCGAGGTCGGGTTCGACACGTCCCAGATCTCGAAGCCGCCGCCGCCGGAAGAGAAGACGACGAAGGTCCTGCCGTCGGCACGCCGGAAGCCGTCGATATAGGCGGCGGCCGGCATCGCGCCGATGCGGCCCTTGTACACCCCCGGGCAGACCGACAGCCCCGGCGTCTCCTCTTTGCAGGAGGCCGGGTATGTGGGGCTCAGCGTCAGGGCGGCGCTCATGTCATAGATGTGCACGCCTCCGCCCGAGCCCTCGGCCGCCGTAAAGGCGTAGTGCCGGTTGTTGATCGTGGCGCTCCAGACCTGGTACATGCCGCGGTTGTTGTCCTGGTAGACCTGGCGGGGGCTGCCCTTCTGCGTGGTGTCCCAGATCTGAACGCCGAGGGGCGCGCTCACCGTGGCCACGACCGTGTCGATCCCTTCAGGCGCGTCGACGTCCCAGATCAGCTCGCGCAGCTCATGCTGGCCCGGAAGCCAGTCGAGGAAGCCGTTGGTATCGTTCGCCTGGCCGTCCTTGGTGGCGACGAGCTCCGGGCTCGCCGCGTTCGTCCCCCTGGCGTCCCACACTTTGAATCCCTGCGTATAGCTCTGGAAGATCCAGCCGTTCTCGATGTCGATCGAGGTGAACAGCGGCACCTTGTAGACAGTGTCGTCGGGCCGCTGCGTGCCATTGTAGTTGGAGCTGTCCCGCGCGTCGGGGAGTTGCCCCTTGTCCGCCGGCTCCAGGGTGCCCCAGAGCGTCGAGACAACGCCGGAAGCTGGCGATCCCACCTCGCAGTTCTTGGTTTCTGCCACCCCGGGCAGCAGCAACGTCAGAGCACCTACACCAAGGCAGGCAAGGACTTGTCGGGCGGAATCGATCCTTCTTGGCATCAGCACAACCTCCTCGATACTGACTACAGATACGCGTTACGAATACGCGTTTTACGTCTTCTCCCGAAGGCCGGCCATGAGCCATCGACATACGTCTATAAAGGCTCGTCTGTAGCGGCCCTATGGCGCCAGAAGGCGCAAGGGTCCCGGACCGGACTTAGAGTGAACTCCACTTCGGCAGTACCCTCGAAGGCCACGCTCGAGGGCACAGCTGAAGAGGCGTGGCGGGAACAAGGCGGGGTGGGCCGCCCGCGAGCGAGAGGCCCACCCAACCTGAAAACCTGGACCTTACGGGATGAGGAGGACCCCACCCGTCAGGTTGTCGCACACCGTGTCGAGCTTGATGGCGTCGTAGCCGACAGCGTAACGGCCCTCGGCGCTCATCGCGGTCGTCACCCAGGCCTGGGCCGTCG
>JBKKAU010000947.1:0-2734 GCA_046714475.1 Thermoanaerobaculia bacterium | reverse complement strand
CTCCAGCACCTTGACCTTGACGATCTGGCCGACCTGCACGGCCTCGCGCGGGTCGGCGACCCAGCGGTGGGTCAGCTCCGAGACGTGCACCAGCCCGTCGCGATGGACGCCGATGTCGACGAAGGCGCCGAAGTTGGTGACGTTCGACACCCGGCCTTCGAGCACCATGCCCGGCTCCAGGTCCTTGACGCTGGTCACGTCCGCCCGCCACTCCGGGGTCTTGAACTCCGGGCGCGGGTCGCGGCCCGGACGGAGGAGCTCGGCGCGGATGTCCTCCAGGGTGAAGCGCCCGAGACCGGCCTGGGCATCGGCGAAGCGCGCGAAGTCGAGCCGCGAGACGAGCTGCGGGTTGCCCACCAGCTCCCCGACCGGCACGCCCAGGTCCGCCGCCATCTTCTTGACCACCGGATAGCGCTCCGGGTGGACCGCCGTCGCGTCGAGAGGGTTCTCGGCGCCGCGGACGCGGAGGAACCCGGCCGACAGCTCGAAGGTCTTGGGGCCGAACCCGGTCACCGCCAGGATCGCTTGGCGCGAGCGGAACGGCCCGTGATGGTCGCGGTGCTCGACGACCGCGCGGGCCAGCCGCTCGGAAAGGCCCGAGATCCGCCGCAGCAGCGGCGCCGAGGCGGTGTTGAGCTCCACCCCGACATGGTTGACCGCCCCCTCGACCGCGGTGTCGAGCTCGCGGCCGAGCGACCTCTGGTCGACGTCGTGCTGGTACTGCCCGACCCCCAGGGAGCGCGGCTCGATCTTGACCAGCTCGGCCAGCGGGTCCTGGAGGCGCCGGGCGATCGACACCGCGCCGCGCAGCGACACGTCGAGCTGCGGCAGCTCCTCGCGCGCCACGGCCGAGGCCGAGTAGACCGACGCGCCGGTCTCGGGGACGATGGCGACGACCACCTCGTCGAGCCCGGCCTCGACCGCCGTCTTGCGCGCGAAGGCTTCGGTCTCGCGGCTCGCCGTGCCGTTGCCCACCGCCACCGCGCGGACGCCGTGCTTGTGGATCAGCTCCAGCACGGTCCGCGCCGACCCGGCCTCGTCGGCGTGCGGCTGGATCGGATGGATGATCCCGGTCGCCACCACCCGTCCGGTGCCGTCGACCACGGCCAGCTTGCAGCCGGTGCAGTAGCCGGGGTCGAGACCCATCACCGGCGCCTGGCCGAGCGGCGCCTGGAGGAGCAGGGCTTCGAGGTTCGCCCGGAAGACGGCGATCGCCTGCGCCTCGGCGCGCTCGCGCAGCTCGGTCCGTACCTCGTTGGTGATCGACGGCCGGAGCAGCCGCTTGTAGCCGTCGGCGGTCGCCGCCGCGACCTCGCGCCCGCAGGCGGTCTCCAGCGGCACGCCCCAGGAGACGCCGAGGCGCGCCGTCTCGCGCTCGTCGTCGATCCGCAGATCGGAGAGCAGATACCCCTCTCGCTCGCCGCGCAGCACGGCGAGCAGCCGGTGCGACGGGATGTCCCGCCCCGGCTCCTCGTAGTCGAAATAGTCGCGGTAGACCTGGGCCTCCTGGTCCTTCTCCTTGCCCGGCAGCACGGTCACCTTGAGGACGCCTTCGGCGGCGAGCACCCGGCGCAGCTCGGCGCGCTGCTCGGCGTTCTCCGACAGGCGCTCGGCCAGGATGTCGCGCGCGCCGGCCAGGGCCGCGGCGGCGTCCTCGACGCCCTTCTCGGCATCGACGAACGGCCGCGCCAGATCCTCGGGCCGCTCGCGGCCGGCCGCGGCGGCGAGCAGGGCGTCAGCCAGCGGCTCGAGCCCTTTCTCGCGCGCGATCTGGGCGCGGGTGCGGCGCTTGGGCTTATAAGGAAGGTAGAGGTCCTCCAGCTCCTGCTTGCCGACGGCGGCGCGGATCGCGGCCTCGAGCTCAGGGGTGAGCTTGCCCTGCTCGCGGATGCTCTCCAGGATGGCGTCGCGGCGCTCGGCGAGCTCCAGGAAGTACTCGCGGCGCTTGAAGACGTTTTCGAGCTGCAGGTCCTCGAGGCCCCCCGTAACCTCCTTGCGGTAGCGGGCGACGAAGGGGACGGTGGATCCCCCGTCGAGGAGCTCCACGGCCGCGGTGACCTGCCGTTCCCGTACCCCGAGCTCGCCGGCGATCCTGGCTTCGATGGACGTGGGCATCCGGGCACTATCGCACGGGCGCCGAGGCCCCGCGTTCAACCTCCACCGCCCATGCGATTAGCCTGTTTTGCGTGCGCCGTCCCCTTCGCCGTCTGGCCGCCGCCTGCGCCGTCGCCTCCAGCCTGACGCTGGCCGGGCCTCTGGCCGACCGGCCCCTGCAGTCCTCCGACGCCGGGGGCGGGGCCGTCTCCCTCGTGCGGGTGCGGGTCACGTCCGACGCCGACCTGGCCAAGCTGGCCGGCTTCGACCTGGCCGAGGCCCGCCACGGCGACCACATCGATGTCGTCGCCTGGCCGGGTGACCTGCCCCGGCTGCGGGCCACCGGGCTCCCCTTCGTGACCGCGGTCACCGACCTCCGCTCGACCAGCGAGACGGCCGGCTACCGCCGCCTGGCCGGCTACGAGGCGGAGCTGCGCGACCTGGCGGCCCGCTACCCCGGCCACGGCCGCCTCGGCGAGGGGCCGCACAAGACCTTCGAGGGTCGCACCGTGCTCGGGGTCGATTTCGGCGACGCCGTCGCCGCCGATGACGGCCGGCCGACCGCCAAGATGGGCGGGCGGCCCCCCCCCCGGGAGTGGCCGTCGGGCGCACAGACGATGGCCTTAGCCCCGGGGCAGGC
>JBKKAU010000946.1:0-2371 GCA_046714475.1 Thermoanaerobaculia bacterium | reverse complement strand
CCCGTGGCGCCGCGCTCCGACCTGGAGCGATCCCTGGCGGAGATCTGGGCCGGGGTGCTGCGGCGCGATCTCCCTGGCGTGTACGACAACTTCTTCGAGATCGGCGGCCATTCACTGCTCGCCATGCAGGTGATCTCCCAGATCCGGGAGAGCCTGGAGGTGGAGCTGCCAGTCCGGACTCTGTTCGAGGCGCCGACCGTGGTCGGGCTGGCCGCCGTAGTCGCCGCGAGACTAGCGGAGCGCAAGGAGGTCGCCGCGCCGCTAGACCGTGTCGAGCGGCGGATGGACCGGCAGGCTCCCGCGCTCCTCTCTTTCAACCAGCAGCGGCTCTGGTTCCTCGACCAGCTCGACCCCGGCAGCGCCGCCTACAACATGCCGGCGGCGTTCCGTCTGCGAGGGCGGCTCGACCTCGGCGTGGTGAGGCGCGCCTTCGCGGAGATCGTACGGCGTCACGAGGTGTTGCGCACCACCTTCCGCGCGATCGGCGGCGAGCCGCGTCAGGTGGTCGCGGCACCGTGGGAAGTCCCACAGCCCGTGCTCGATCTGACGGCTCTCCCCGCCTGGCGGCGCGGCGACGAAGCCCTGGATCTCGCCGCGTGGGAGGCCCGGCGGCCCTTCGACCTCGCGGCCGGGCCGCTGCTGCGCCTCCTGCTCGTGCGGCTGGAGCCGGCGGAGCACGCCCTGCTCTTGACGGTCCACCACATCATCTCGGACGGCTGGTCGACGGGCGTGCTGGTCCGTGAGCTGGTGGCCCTCTACGAAGCCTTCTCAACCGGCAGGCCGTCGCCGCTGCCCGAGCTGCCGGTCCAGTACGCGGACTTCGCCGTCTGGCAGCGGCACCGGTTGTCCGAGGAACGATTGGCTGCGGAAATGGCCTGGTGGCGCGGGCGTCTGGCAGGCCTGCCGGACCAGCTTGACCTGCCTGTCGACCGGCCGCGGCCCAAGGTCTCGAGCGGCCGCGGCGGTTCCGTGAGCGTCCAGCTCAGAGAAGAGGTGGCGGCGGGCGTCCGGGCGCTTGCGTTAACGCAAGGTGCGACGCCGTTCATGGTACTGCTCGCCGCTTTCCAGGTCCTGCTCTCCCGCTATGCAGGGAGGCCGGACGTGGTGACCGGGTCGCCCGTCGCGGGTCGCGACCGTGCCGAGCTCGAAGGTCTGATCGGCTTCTTCGTCAACACCCTGGTGCTGCGCACCGACCTCACCGGTACCCCTGCCTTCGCGGCGTCGGTGGACCTTGTGCGGGACGGGACGCTCCAGGCTTTCGCCCACCAGGAGGTGCCCTTCGAGAAGCTGGTCGAAGAGATCGTGCCCGACCGGCAGCTCGGCCGGATGCCGCTGTTCCAGGTGCTGTTCAACTTCATCGACCGCGGGCTGCCGGCTGGCGCCGTGGCCGGCTTCGACGTCGAGCTGATGGAACTCCGTGGAGGTACGGCGAAGTTCGAGCTGACTCTGTCCCTGGGGGAGTCGGAAGGTAGCCTGGAGGGCTCCCTGGAGTACAGCATCGACCTCTTCGACGCGACGACGGCAAACCGGCTGGCCGGTCACTTCGCCATCCTGCTCGCCGGGGCCGTGGACGATCCCGGCCGCTCCATTGGGGAGCTGCCGCTCCTGAGCGAGGCCGAGCTGCGCCAGCTCGAGGCGTGGAACGAGACCGCCGCGCCGCTCCCCCATGGGTTCGGCCTGCACGAGCTGTTCGAGGCGCGGGCAGCGTGGACCCCGGAGGCCCCGGCGTTGATCTGGGGTGGCGAGCGGGTGAGCTATCGCGACCTCGACCGCCAGGCCGGGCGTCTGGCGGGCCGGCTGCGGCGGCTGGGGGTGGGGCCCGAGACGCTGGTGGGCATCCTCTCCCGGCGGACCCCTGCGATGGTGGCGGGCCTGCTCGCAACGCTCAAGGCGGGCGGCGCCTACCTGCCGCTCGATCCGGCCTACCCGCGCGAGCGCCTGGCCTTCCTGCTCGTCGACAGCGGCGCGCCGGTGGTCCTGGCCGAGGAGAGCCTCACCGGGCTGCTGCAGGGCTACGGCGGGACCGTGATCGACCTCGGCGATGCTATGGACGGCGGCGAGGAGGTGTCGGACCGCCTCGTCCATCCCGACCAGATGGCCTACGCGATCTACACCTCGGGCTCGACCGGCCGGCCCAAGGGCGTGGTCATCCGGCACGCCAGCGCGGTGGCGCGCATCGCCTGGGCGGTTTCGGCGTATGGACCGGAGCGCCTGGCGCGGACGCTGGCCGCGACCTCGATCTGTTTCGACCTGTCGGTGTTCGAGATCTTCGCGCCGCTCGCCGCGGGCGGGGCCGTGGTGCTGGCCGACGACGCCCTGGCGTTGCCGGAGCTGCCGGCCGCGGCCGAGGTGACGCTGGTCAACACGGTGC